>DUKM01000123.1:0-10899 GCA_013329255.1 Candidatus Poseidoniaceae archaeon
GTGTTGAAATTGAATTCCAGTGAGTGACTTGTTGTGCGCTAGAAAGGTCTGTAAATTTGATTCAGCCTATACTCGGGTCAAATGCAGAAGCCTGCTTCTTTACATTTTCATGCGTATTTGCCAATCGTGCCTTCCCATCCAAAACGAGTTCTCGCATGGCATCAATTTCTGTTTTGAGCGTGACCGAAGTAGGGGACACATGTCCAAAGGAGTCAACGAGGTCGGCTGTTTTCAGTATTCGTTCCTGCATGAAGGAGTTCATCATGGCTTCTTCGATTGCAGAACGAATGTCTCGACCAGTGAACCCTTGTGACATCTTTGCAAGTTGCTTCAAGTCATAATTCTTTGATGGCTTCTTTCGCTCTTCAAGGAAGGAAGCAATCATTTCTGCCCTCGATTGTTCAGAGGGCAGGTCGACAAAGAAGCGTTCATCGAATCTGTCCACCAGTGCGGGTGACAACTTTCCGATGTCATTTGAGGTGAACACGAAAAAGACGCCAGAATTGTTTTCTTCCATGAATTGGAGGAGAATGCTCTCTGTTCCATCTCTACCTGCGTCAGCGGCCTGATACAGGTTGCCGGTACGGACTTGAGCAAACAATTTCTCTGCTTCATCGACAAAGCATACGGTGGGGGCATTCTTTTCCAGATCTTCGAGCAATTTCTTCATATTCTCTTCATTTTCGCCAACAAATCGCCCGGTCACCATGTCCACTGAAATGCGCTTGAATCCCATCCCCCATTCGTTAGCAATAATTTTTGCCGCCATGGTTTTTCCGCACCCTGGTACGCCAGTAAGAATTACGCCAGTTGGGTACCTGACAAATCCATATTCCTTTGCTTCAGGGGAAAACAAGCGGCCCATGCCCTTGGCCCAGTTCACAAAAGAATCCAAACCTTTGAGTGAATCCCAGGAATTTCCGGATTCAACATTTGTTATTTCCTCGACTTTAGGAGGCTCTTCTGGTACCTCTTCAACCGTTTCATCCTCCTTGGGTTGCAGATCGATTTTTTCTCGACTCACCGTCGGATGTAAGTGACTGGAGTCAAAATTATGCTGCTGACAAATTTCCGCAACCCAATTCTTAAGGAAGTCTAAATCAAAGTTTCCAAACTCGATCATCGTAGAACCGAGCAATCTTCTCACCATTTGTCTTGGAATATGCTTCATCAACAGTGTCAATTGGGAGATAGTGTTCTGTCCAAGGCTTTCAAAATATGTCTTATGCTTGGAAAATTCCGGCTTGTTTGCTAATTCTGCCAAACCAATTAGCACATTCCGATGCGCATCTGGTGTTGGTTTGTAGGAAAAAAGAGCCATGTTTTTCAATTCCTCCTCAGTATCGGACCATCTTGTATGGATGATAAGGGCAATGTTTGTGTCCAAAATACGCTCTTTTAGCATTCGATATGCTTGGTTCATGATGAGGTAGTCAACGGAATTTTCGACAATGATGATTTTTTGCTCCGTAGTCTTGCCTTCAGGCAAGCGAACTTGATCATAAATGAAGGATGCAGTGACTCTTTCTCTGAAGGTGAGCGATGTTGATGGGTCGAGTTCCTCGAGTTGCTTTTCTTTTTGTAGAAACAAAGGATTGGTCGGAGCAGCTAAACTAAGTTCACGTGGTTTGACATTAATGATGACATCGGGAGGCAAATCAACTTCTCCGGTCCAAGGAGAAATGTTGGTGCCATGTATTTCTTCAATAAGCATCTCTTCGACCAATCCTTGTTGGTTCACGTGGAAACATTGGGTCGTCCTGTTTGAATCTGGCCAAAGCAACTGAAAAGCGCATTGTTTTGCCATTTCAAAACAGAGGTTTCCCACATCGCCACCCGTCACTTGAATCACTCGTTCACCCGAATTTAGACATCGGACAATCCTTTGAATCGAGGTTCCAGCAATTTCGTACCCAATTGAGTTGGAAACATCTTGAAGGTCGTTGATTGGCTTTCCTAAATGCTGGGCTACGCCCCGAAGCTCCTCGCCTTCCTCGGATTGGAAGGTCACTAACCCAGGGATTGTATTGTCGATATAGCAAAACACATAATGTTGGACGAGTCTTACCAAATCCGCAAGGATCATTGGAGGGGCGTTCATCTCTGCCAAACAGCCAACTCTATAATTCAAGGTTATAATTTTGTTAAGAATTTCGTTCATAGCAGGGTTCTTGGCTCTCGCGAGGATTGAGGGAATTGGCAGTACATCCAGCATCATTTCACGGGGCATTCCCATGACATTGTGCGTAATCTGTTCGTTTCCGATGATGTGTATTTTTTGATCAAAGCCAGGAAATTGTTCCAATTTTGTCAATGTGTCTGCGAGGAAGTGAAAATCCATTGCCAACATGTCGTCTTCAAACCTTAGATCTGGCACCGCTCCTTTCGCCCCATCACGTAATCGATTCTTGACGTAGAATTCTGTATCATCATCAGAGGCTGGGTTAATCCCTTCATCTTCAACTGCTCTATTGATGACCTCTATTATTTGATGAACACATTCTGGCCGAGGGATCGGGCAATACAGATTGACATGACCGATTCTGTTGAGAAGCGTTTTCTCGGTTGCAAGACCACTCAATTTAGCGTGGTTAAGGAGGGCTTTGATCTCGACATCCAAATCGTGATCCTCTCGGATGCTGGGTTGTACCTCCAATTCGAAAATGCTCTTGCGAATGTACTCCTGAGTTGAGCCAAGAGCCAATCCAAAGTGCTCCAATGACCAGCGCATAGACTCGCTTTTTGTTGGAACTTAATCAACTTTGACAGGGGCGATTTCCCGATGCTTCGAGTCGGTGAATCGGTTCAAGCCTCAACACCAGTGCTTGGTTGCACGGCTGCTGCTGCTTTTGCCTTCTTTGCATCGACTTGGCGAGCAAGGAAGGAAACGACGTCAAGGATCTCGATGTCAGCGTAGCGCTCATCGCCTTCGAACTTCAAGCACTCAAAGTGAGATACACACTTCGGGCAAGAGGTAAGCATGGTGTCAGCACCTGTAGCACGGATTTCTTCCATGCGGGTGACACGAAGGGCACGAGCGTTTTCGTTGCAGGACATCATGCTCGAGACACCACAGCACATGGCGTCTTCGCCGCTGTGTTCCATCTCGACGATTTCAACGCCTTCAACGCCAGCAATCAGTTCACGAGGTTCTTCATAGACACCCATTTGTCGACCAAGTCGGCAAGGGTCGTGGTATGTGACCGTTGTTTCTTCCTCGGCCTTGAGGTTCATGTCAAAGCCGTTTTCGACGAGGAATTCAGTGGTGTGCATGACCTTGACACCTTCCAGTTCGTAATCACGAGCAAAGGTACGGAAGCACTCTGCGCACGAAGAGACGAGCGTGTCGATGCCAGACTGTTCGATCTTCTTCTGGTTGTAGGCCTTGAGCTTGTCAAAGACTTCATCGAGGCCTTGCCACTTTTGGTCGTGGCCACAGCACTTGAGGAAGTCTCGTCCGAGGTAGTTGACATCAACGTTCATGTCGTCAAACAGGGTGAACGCAGCGGTTGTCGAGTCGCCAAGGTTCATTTCGCCCTCGTTGACGTGGGAGAAGACCATCTCTTGGTCGAGGTAGTCAACGCAACCAGGATAGTAGCCGATGTTTGATGTGATTGGGTAGTCTTCCACAGCGATGAAGTCGTCGTCTGCATCTTCTTCTGCTTCAGCTGCAAGAACCGCTTGAAGAACGGTGTGCGGGATCTCCGCTTGAGGTCCGCCAACAATCAGCGAACGGCGAATGTCCACATAGGAGTCATAGTTGACCAGTTGCGGGCATGCATTGGTGCACGCAGTGCAGGTCAAACAGGAATACAGCGGTACACCGTCGTCCTCATTGTTCCATGAGTTGTAAATGATGTTGAGTTTGTCTCCACCGTTGAACAATCGTACAGGGCAAGCATCGTCGCACAAATCGCAGCCGTAGCACTTGTTCATCTCGAATTCATAACCACGTGCCATCGAGCGCAAGAGCACGAAGACCACTGCACCAAAGGTGAGGCAGGGAATGAACATGGCATAGGTCAACTTTGCATCGAGGGCCTTTGGATTGGTGTGGTAGGTTGGGTTTTCGATCGCAGCGTAATCAGTGCCACCAGCAGCCATTTGACTTTCGTTGGTCAGATCCACGGTGCGCCCAGCCATAGCAGCAGGGGCATCTTCAGTCCAAACCAAGAGTGGCTGGAAGGTTGCAATTTGGAAGGAAGTTTCAGTCACAATGCTGTCGTTGTAGACAAGTGCGCCTTCGACGGTGACGATGTATTCGTAGGTGTATTCTCCGACCTTGAGTTCGGTGCTCGCACCTACACAGTCATCGATGCTTGTCATCGTCTTTCCGTTGCTGTCGCTGAGGGTCAGGGTTGAGGAAATCATGGACACGGTGTTGATGTCGTTGATTTTTCGTTCTGATGCTCGGTATTCACACTTCAAATCTGTTGTCAAGGTCTCCACGCTTTCATGGTGACCATCGGGGAAATGGTTGAGGTCTTCTGTTACGGTGAAGCTACCGGTTGTGATCCAGCCTTGACCGCCGTTGAAGGTGGTTGAGTTGGCAGCAGCGTTGATGCCAAATTCAGCGTTTTGATGGCCGTTGGAATCTGTGAAGTCAGTGATGATGTAGCGTGCAGGCTGGTAAATGCTCCAATCCAACCATGCGGTAGTCGGCACTGTGCCATCTTCGCTCCATCCACGGTCATCTGTGAACTCGTTGACATCGTGAACATGAACGTCGGTTGGTTGGGCTCGCATGGCTTCGAGTTCAGGATACAAATCGTGCGTCAAGCCCTTGATGGTCAACAGACCGCCTTGGTCCCAGAATCCGTCATCATAGGTGTCCCATGTTGCGACGGTACCAGCCGTCGAGATGAGCAACGAACCGATGAGAATCTGCTTGGCGTGGCCTGGCGTAAATCCTGCACCCCATGCTTTGACGAGCAAAGCGCGAGCGATAAAGTAGATACAGATCCATGCTAAAACGCCTGTCATCATCCACGGTATCGAATTGAACGCATCTGCAAGCCACGGGGCACGAGTGCCACATAACAGATCGCCGTGGCTGTCTAACTTACAGAAATCAGACCTATTTTTCCCGTATAACTCCAAGAAGATGTTGATCGAAAACACCGAGATGAACCAAATGTGCGCCAGATAGACCGCACCAGCAGTCGCAAACCAGGGATCTTCCACAGGTCGCTTCTCACGGCCGCCAAGGAACGGAGGCAATGCGAGGATGCTGACTGGAATGCCAGTGAGTGCAGCGCCCCACCAAGCAGCGTTCCAAGGGAACACAGGCTGGCCGACGATTTCGCCGATAAACCCGGTTGGTACCGTGAATTGAGGCAAGTATTCGCCCCATCGCAGGTATCCATAGGAAAACAGCACGTACCAATCAGGGAACACGAACCCAGCTTGCGCATAGGGGTCAGCGGCTCCGTGCAGTGGTGGTGGAATCAGCCATGCGTAAAACAGCAAGACTGCGCCCATGAAGGCGAAGATGATAGAGTCACGAAGCACTTCTTGCGGCCAGAAACCGTGACCGGTTCTGGTACGCACACGCTTCTCTCCAGCAATTTGGAGTTGTTCTTTTTCTTCCATATAGGAAGATGCAACACGGCCAAGATTCTCAATAAGTCCCATAATTCATTCCTCCAAAGATCAGTGTGGCTCCGCAATGCCTTGTACCCAGACAATGAATAAGTGAATGATGATCAATGTGGTCACAATCACTGGGAGAATAAAGACGTGGATGAAGTACATTCGTGTGACGGTTCGAGGCGTAAGCGACGAACCGCTGAACAACAGGGTTGCAATGTACTTTCCAACAAGAGGACTGGAGTTTGCAAGGTTGATGCCAATCACTGCAGCGCCGTAAGCAAGTGAGTCCCACGGCAACAAGTATCCAGAGTATCCAAAGACGATGGTAAGCGCCATCAGTGCGACACCAATCAACCAGTTGAGTTCACGAGGGTTTCGGTAAGCGCCGGTAAAGTACACGCGGCACATGTGTAAGAACACGCTTGCTACCATGAAGTGAGTCGCCCAGTGGTGCACCGCACGGATGATGTAGCCAAACGGAAGTTCGGTCATGATGAACTGCATGCTTGCGTAGGCCGGCGAAGGATCGCCTTCGCCACCGGGCACGTAATAGATGCCGAGGACGGTGCCTGTGATGACGAGGATGATGAACGAAAGGAACGAGATACCACCAAGGCAGTACAGCGGGTACCAATACCAAATAATGCGCAACTTGTACTTCTCTGCGTGAGTCAATGGCATCTGGCGGTGCATGTTGTAATAGGCACCTTTGGACATGTTCCAGTAGTCTTGGAGGCGGAAGCGAGTGTCCAACCACGAAAAGATCCACAAGAACAGCCGCTCAGCGAAGCCCATCTTGCCGGTTGACTCCACGGCCCGGAGAATCTCACGGCGAGGGAGGTCGTCGTTTTCCTTGCGGAGTGTGAGCGCCACGAGGACGATAACGAAAGCGATAAAGAACCACAGAATCCAAAACATTGTTGTCATTGTAAACACCTCAGTCGCAATACGTATACCAGTCTATGTAGTCGGTGATGCCTTCGATGACATCGCCATTGAGTTCAATTGGGATGATGGGCAAACCGACAGGGGCTGGACCGCCAGCCTTGCGAATGCCCGCATAGTTGAAGGTCGCACCGTTGGAACGGTTTCTGTTGGTGTTCATCTCAAGCGCAGTTGGGTCGAACCTTGAAGAGTGGCAGATGCAGAACAACTTGGTACCACCATCGTCACCACCGCCGGGTGTCCAGGAATCCTCTGTGAATGAGTTGGAGACAAGTTGCCATCCAGGAATGCAACACAGGTGGGTGCAGCGGCCAAAGATCATCACGAGGTTCTCGGATGGGAAGATCCGTGGGTCGGTGTCGCTCAAGTCTTCGAAGTGGCCGATGGTTTTGCCTGTTTCATCGACGCCTTCCATGAACTGGAAGCGAGCCAATCCGCTTGATTCAGGGGTTGATTTGTTTTCTGAGTGGTTGACGTAGGTGACGACAACAGGAACGCCGTTCCAAATGCCAGCAGCACCAGCGGTGCCTGTGTTCGACTTTCCAGCTTCTTCTACGAAATCAGTCTTGGTCATCAATTGCAGGTGCTTCGCACCATACCATGCTTCGTCTTCTCGACCTTTGGCCCAGTACACGACGCCCAGTTCGCCAGCGTTGCTGCCACCGGGTGGCATAAGAATGGAAGCGAAGCCGAGAACGCCGAGCGATGCGGCGAGCACACCTGTTGCGGTGTTGAACCCATAGCGCAAGAATTGGCGTCGGTTGACGTAAGATCCACCGGTTTCGGTGGTTTCAATAGCATCAGCAGGTGCTGGTTTGAGGTTGTATTCACGCGCCATAATGGATCACCACTTGTACTCCTTCCAATCTTTGGTGTGCTCGGGAATGAACTTGTTCTGGGCGTGCTTGACGATGATGGTGTCAGGGAGGACGAATTTGAGGTAAACCATCCCCATCATGCACAAGGTGATGAGCATAATGCCGAGGTGGTATGCGAGTTGTTGTTGATCCCATCCTTTGGCTAGGCCGTAAATCATGGAGAAGGTCCAGTAACACGACCAGAAGATGCCCCACACGAAGAACATCAACGTCAGGTACGAGCCACCTGATGGGGCAAGGGATGCGCTGACAATGGTCCCTGGTTCTGCAATGTTGAACACGCCGTGGTCGATGGCGGATACCATCTCTTCCTCGGTGAGGCTTGCGTTTTCAAGGGCCTTTCGAGCGTCTTCAACGCTGATGGTTCCTTTTGCAACGCCTCGCAGGAGGGTGGAAATTGTATCGTCCATCACTGGTCACCTCTTCGCATCAACTTGTAACGCAGACGCAGTTGGTTGGACCGGCCTTTGTAGGAGGTTGAGAAACTGTAGCGCAACAGCAATCCTGCAAACGCAATCACGGCCAAAACCGCACCGAATCCAAGCAATCCGAGCCAGTGTGCTCGGAGTTTCGCACCCATGTGGTGCAGGTCGACGCCGTGGTGGGCCGGTTCAGGTGGGCTGACGTTTCCGTCGCCAGCGAACAGGGTTCGTACACCCAAGGCATCGGTTGTTTCGTCGCCTTCTTGGAGGGCGAACAAGAGTTGGTTCCACTTGTCTTCAACGCCAGGCAGTTGGTCGCCGTTCACGGAATTACCTGTGATCCAGAAGTTGACCGTGCCCTCGCCTGTTGCTGGGGCTTGCCATGTGATGACCCATAGCCGCTCTGTGAATGCCGAGGATGCTTCGGTATGGGTGAGCGCGGTCGGGTCTTCTTCCCAATTTTGCACCTCTTCGCCGCCTAAAACGCCGGATGAAACGCGCATTGCGAAGCCTGCGGTGTAGACGCCGGTGGCTTCGGGGCCGCCGATGATTTGGAGGTGCATGGAGTATGTTTCGCCGCCAATCCATCCGAATGGAACGCTGTCGAGGATGACTTGAACCGAGTTATCGGAGGCTCCGTTGTGGCACAGGCAGCCTTCCTTGGCGACGTCGTCAATCGTTTCGCCAGCGTTGCTTTGTTCGCCGCCGATGCCGGTGTGGTAGGAAGTCACAAGGCCGGGCATCAGCAACAAAAGGATGAGACCGGCAACCAGTCCGGTTCGAGAAGAAATTGACTCGCGTAGCATAGTCACACCCAGTGATTTGAGCCACCCATAAGTGCCCCTTAAACATTCCCAGCAGAAACGCTGGTTCAGTGCCTTGCAGTGGGCCGTTTTATCCTTGAAATTTGGCTGTTTAAAAGGGGTGGCTCTCCTCTCGTTTATACCTTCGCAAAACTAAGCCGGCTGGGAACCATGCAAACCGCAGAAGGGTTCTTTGAGGAGACCCGCCGAGAAAGGGCCAGTGAGCCCATGACGACAAACTTTGACAACGTCTATGATTTGACCACTGAACAACTTGAGCAACTTGACAATGCGGAAGAGATGATGTTGCGCAACGATCTTGGCGCCGCTGAGCGTTTGTTGTTATCGATGCTAAAAGCCGATGAAAAATGCATTCCAATTCTTTCCAATTTGGGCCACCTCTACGGGCGCCACCTATCAGAATTCGAGACCGCCATCGAGTTTTACGATCGCGTTCTTGCACTCGAGCCAGACAATGCGTGGGCCCGAGACGCTCGGCGTCGCTACCTTCGCTACGTTTGACGGGTACGGCTGACCTCGCCAAAGTTCATGAGGCATCGAGTTAAGGACGCTTTATGGATGCCGACCAAATCCTCATCGCTGGCGTTGGCGGTCTCGGATGTGCGTGGGCTAAGGGCGCTGATGCTCGATGCTCAAGCGACACTTCGGTGCTCTTAATCGACGCTGATGATGAGAGTTTTGTCGATGCAGGTTCCTCACATGTGCTTCGCCTTGGCCATACCCTTGACTCGGTTGGCTGCGCTGCATTGCCACCGCTTGCTGAACAGCGGATGCGAGGCTTCTCAGCCCTTGCTTCCACGATCCTTGAACCGGTCGAACTTGTGATCCTCCTCACAGGTTTAGGTGGCGGAACGGGCACGGGTGCAGCGCATGAATTTGCCCGTCAAGCCCGTCAATCCGGAGCGCTTGTCTTGGCTGTTGCCGCCCTGCCCTTCGAAGTGCAAGCTACCCGCAGCGCCATCGCTCAATCCGGCCTTGAACGCCTCGAGCAGGTGGCTCACGTCACCGTCCGCCTCTCACTTGACCGCCTCGCACGCCAAGCGCGACAAAAGGGACAAAATTGGCAAATGGGCGCTGAATGGATCGAAGATTTAGTCGATGGTTTGGTCTGTACCTTGATGCGAATGGGCTTAATTAATTTGGATTTGATGGACCTTCGAGCCATTGTGGATCAGGAAGGGGAAGCGACCATGCTCGTTGGCTCAGGGCGCCCGGACGATCCCGAATCAATCCTCGAATCGGCCATGTTGGCGCCTCTCTCTGCCTTGGATGTTGGCGGTGCGAGCGCTTGCTTGATTCAAGTCGAAGGCGGTTTAGGCATGACCATCGGGCAGGTTGATGCGGTAACCAACATTTTCACCGAAGCGCTTGAATTGGATGCGCAAGTGATTTTGGGCGCTCGAGTCAGCGAAGAATTGGAAGACACAATTCGGGTAGTGACGCTCTTGGCGGGCATTAAAGCGAGTGATTAGTCATCGATGTTGATGACGTCTTCCCATTCCACATCGGCTTGAATCCCGATGTCCTTCGGTTGTTCCCACTGTTCATCCAACTCGCCGGACCAATCTTCACCCTGATGGCCTGATTGTGCATCGGGAAGTGTAGCTGCTGCAGCACGCTCATCGCCTCCTGAATCGGTTCTTGGCAGAACATCTTCAACGATGCGTTGGATTTCGAGGGAGGTGTCGTGCCGTTGAAGCACCTTGGTCAAAATCATTCGATGCATGTAGATGCCCGTGGAAGCCGCGATAATGTGGCCAAGAGCCATGACTTGCTGCAGATCGCCAATGACAGCGCTGATCATGGCGACGCTTCCCGCATAGGCGTAGCCGAAAGCAAGACCCCAAGGCAGTGCATTGTCTTGGTTCAGCAGCTTGAGATCCGAACCAAAACCACGTGATGTCAGGGACCAAATCCCCATGAACACCGTGAAAATCATCAATGCGATTTCCTCGATGTAGACTTCAAGCGGATCGGTGCCCATGACGGCGTGCCGATACACGGTGAGCAAATGCCAGGTGACAAACAGATGAGCCAACATCGACCAGCGGAAGTGGAATCTACTGAGTGATTTGTCTGTCATTGCAACGGCTCTGTTTTTCCAGGTGAGGCTGTTCATCAACACAAAAGCCCCGAGTGAAATCCCCGTAAACACGGCGATGTTGGTTGCATCGAGGTGTGGAATAAAGGTGGGTTGAGCAAGGGAACTGTAGAGGGTGATGCACACGGCGCCAAATG
>DUKM01000123.1:11329-15571 GCA_013329255.1 Candidatus Poseidoniaceae archaeon
ACGGCCCAAAGGACGAATAAACCACCCAAGCCCATGGCTAATGCATTGGTTGCGCCTTCGTTGGTGAATGCGATCAACGCAACAGCGAACACCAACGCACAGACGTAAGGCAAGAGTAAAATTCGAGCGCTGAGCAGAACCCGTTTCAACAGAGGGGGGCGGTTTTCTTTCCATTCTTGGAGTCGGGTCCAGCCACGAATCGCCTCGATGTTGGAGGCAACGGCGGTGATGGCGTAACCGACGGTGAGTGAGGAAAAGCCCACTGCTGCCAGTCCTGCATTTCCATCAGCAACGGCGTATAAGATGCTCGAGGTGACCACTAAAGCAATGATGTGAGGTAAGGTTTTGATGGATAGCAGTGTAAAAACCAGCGTCAAAATCGAAGCGTCTTGGGCTGCAAGTTCGCCTAAGCCCTCATCAATTCCGGGTTCATCCGAATCCGGGGTTGGATGTGTTGCTTCATCGTCCACGGCACTCACCAACAATTCACTGGTTTTCACTTTATGGCCCCATTGACGCTCAAATCTATTGAAGGAGAAGGTTTCCCCGGTTTTCATGGCCAAGCGATTGTCAAAAGCCCTGAGGGGCAAGCGACGCTGGGTTGGGGTTGGTTTTCCATCGGCGATTCAAAATCGCAACGAAGCGGTAACCGTGATTGAGGCTGCCTTTGCCGACATACCTACAGAGAAGGGGATCCGCTTGATGGATTTCCATGAACATTCTTCCCCTCAAGGCCAAACCACGCAGCAGCATTTGGAGGCTGAAGGTTCACAATTCGAGCCGTTATCGTACGGTGTTCTTCAGGTCCCTCACGAGGTGTACTCACATGTCCTTGAATTGACTCGAGCGGAGGATTCGTTGAAGGACCATTCAATCTTCAGCATTACTTCGAGCGGGAAAATCCGCCTCGTAAGGGAGCGTCTAGCACTGGTGCGCCCTCCTCGTCGCCGCTGACCACTACGTTCATGAGACAAAAGCAGCACGCCACATCATGGCTGGCGGTGGAACGGCTCCAAGCATGAAAATGAGCGATGTGTTCATTCTCGTTGGGATGAGCATCGTCGTTGGAGGCTTCATCATGCATGCGTGGGTGACACCGATCGCCCTCGATGGAGATCAACCAACCCTCGAAAGCGGCGCATCCATGTTAAAATCAGACACCCTTACGTTTGATGTCGAGGCTTTGAATGATTCCAGAGTCGTCATCCAAATTTATGACGAAGACGACACCCTTGTGTTCAATGAAGCATGGACGCTCGCAGCAGGAGACAGCGTCGATTATGAATTCGAAGCCGTTGATGGTGGGTTTTACAGTTACATGGTCACGTTTGAAAGCGGCGAAGGTGAAGCGCTGGTCAACGTTGGACGGGCGACAATGCTCGACTTCATCGCTTACCCGTTTGGAATTGCCTTCATCGGGTTTGGACTGTACAAGCGTAACCTCGAAAACGAAGTCCTCAGCGATGTAATTCTCGATGCAGAACTCGAAGGTTAATCAACCAAAAATACGGGCCATTTGAGGTCTTCACCGTCTGGGATCACGACGGTTTCTTGGCGATCATTACCAAGCACTAAGTTGCCTTGTGCGTCAAGTCCTTCAATGAACCATTGCTCATTTCTATAGAACGGTTTTCCGAGAAGTTTTTGACTGCGAATAAGTTCATCCAACAGCACGTCGAGATGATCCTCTTGAGATGTTTCTTTTACCATCGCGTGGTGTTCAAAATACGAAGCGATTATGGCATGAATCACACGTTCATAATGCTCAACTTCTACCTTAGGGATGACGTCAAATAAATGAGCGATCGGGAATGCAGGTTCAGCGGATTGTTCGGATGCGAAATTGACGCCAATGCCAACAACAATTTTGCTCTGTTCGCCCTTGCTCCTGCCTTCCACTAAAACACCAGCAACTTTCCCTGTATTTTTCTGCGAAGTCTGAATCACATCATTCGGCCATTTGAGCGCCATCGATGCCTCATTCACGCCCAAAATACGGTGGGTTGCGATCACGGCATGACCTGCAAGGATTTGCATGAGGCCTGGGCTCATGGTTGGGGTGCCCAGAGCAAGCGTCCAGGTGCCAGCAAAGCACGTGGTTTCGCTTGACCACGCCCTGCCGCGCCGACCGCGCCCAGATGTTTGCTGCAGTGCGGTGAACAAATCACCGACCGTGCGACTTTGTTCAAGAGCTGATTGATTTGTCGAAGCAAGCGATTCAAACCGGTGAGAGGATGCAGAGGTGTATGGATTCCAAATGGCAATAACGCGTAGGCCATCTCCCTCTTCGAACGCATGCTTCGAAACACATCGGGCGGCAAAGCCGTTTTTTTGTGCTTCCTGTTCAGCATGTAAGCCTCGTTCATTTCCACTCACTAAGAGCAAAATAATACCGTTTTTCGAGATAAGTTGGTTTTCGCTTACTTGAGTCATGAGCCTCGATACGAGTCCTTTATCATCCGTGTCGAGCAACGCCGCTTCTTCAAGCGGACCAAGCACCTCTTCTACAGAAGGGTCATGGTTCAGATAGGGAAGGTTCCATACCACGACATCATGAGGTTGAGTGCCCGACCATTGTTCGACTGATCCATCGGCCTTTGGCCCAGGCCCACCTTCATGGACGTCAAGGTCATGGCGAAGATGTTGGGCATTGGCCTTCGTGGCAGCAACGGCGTAAGGATTGATGTCGCAGGCCCGGACGCGATAGCCGAGGCTTGCTGCGTAGAGCGAAACTGCACCCGATCCACATCCGATTTCCAGCAATCGTTGTCCTTTTCCGGGACCCAACCCTCTCAGCGTTTTGCAAAGTAGATCCGTGTCCTCTCTGGGGGGGTAGACGGTGGGTGGAATCGTAAGGTCGAAAGCGGTTCCATCGGGGGTGATCCAGTTCGAGCGTGTTGCGGGTCGTTCGAGGCGCAAAATTTCGGCCTCGGAGTCGTCTTTGCCGAAGATGCCACCGTCCATGGTTTGCCCCAAAATCAGCGAGTTCCACTTGGGCTATATTGCTAACGGATGAGAGAAAACCGTGCAACCCCGCCGATATGCGGAGATTTGTAACAACAGAATTACGAAGAAACTGACTGACTGTGAACCATTTTGCTACGATGTACCCTCGCCGCAACCTATATGAACAGTTGGTAAGTCGGGCAGAAAGCCCATAGTGCATTGTTGGGCCTGTAGCTCAGTCAGGTAGAGCGTCGGACTTTTAATCCGATGGTCGCGGGTTCGAACCCCGTCAGGCCCGCCTGACTGAGCTTCGGGAGCAGCACTGCGGGGTTGAGCGGGGAATTTGGATGGTAGTAAAAAGCGCAACGAAGAAGCGACTCATGGAACTCGGCGTCTCCGAGGAATTTGCACACAAACTTGCAACCGATCGCAACATGACCGACATCAAGGCCATGTCTTCGGACGAAATCGCCTCCACCCTCGGTGAATCAAAGGACTCCGAACAATTCATCAGCACAATGTCCATCATTGCTGAACAAGGCTCACGCCGACGTGCAGCGAAGAAGAGCAAGAAAATCACCATTCGCTCGAAGGCTATCGATGACTTCGACCGCCCAGAAATCACCCTTCGTTTCAACGCCCTCAACCACGAACTGGTCCCCCACCAAGAACTGATTGGCGCTGCAAACATCTCCGAAGAAGAACAATACAAACTCGAAAGCGAGGCCCTCGCTCCATGGAACATGGTCCAGCCTGATGAAGAAACAGGCGAAGACCGACTTGCTAAGGAATGGCTCCCGAAGATTCTGATCACCGACCCCGTTGTTCAAGTCATCAAGGAACTTTCAGAAGCAGAGGACAGCAAGCTCCTCGCTGCTGACCCAGACCACAAACCCCTCGCCGCCGGTTGGATCGCTGACCGTGTGCTGAAAGTCGTCCGCCAATCCCCGTCGGCGGGACGATCTGTAGCCTACCGCCTGATTGTGGAAGGTAACTGAGGAGGGATTATCATGCAAGAAATTATTCAATCATTTTTCAAAGAACGCAGCCTTGTCAACCACCAACTTGCATCGTACGACGATTGCATACCCGCCGGTGATAACAACCTCTCCAGAATGGAGAAGATCATTCGCAACATCCGAGTCGGTACCGATGAGGAAATCGACGACGACGATGGCGGATTCATCAAGCTCGACGTTGTTGACCAAGACATTACCATTCGTCTCAAGAACATTCAACTCGGCGAACCAACCATCCGTGAAGCAAATGGTGCTGAGCACCCATCCACTCCTATGG
>DUKM01000123.1:15801-28049 GCA_013329255.1 Candidatus Poseidoniaceae archaeon
GGAGGCTACTTCATCATCAACGGAACCGAACGTGTTCTCATCTCTATGGAAGACCTCGCCCCAAACCGCGTCACTGTTGAAATCAACAAGCGGTATGCAAAGCGAACCGAAGTCGCTAAGATTTTCTCCCAGAAAGACGGTATGCGAAAACCACTCAACGTCGAAAAGCGAAGAGACGGTATGCTCATGGTTAAGATCAGCACTGCAGGAACCACAGCCATCCCCGTTGTGCTTCTCATGCGCGCTCTTGGTATCGAAAACGACCAAGAAGTGTTCCAAGCCATCGCTGGTCCTACTGAGACCTTCAAGTACATCGTCGCAAACTTGAACGAAGTCAACGACAACGAAGAGTACGCTGTTCAATCGATGACCGAAGCTCACGAATGGTTGCAGAAGAAGTTCGCAGCCGGACAGCAACGTGAATACCGAGAGCAACGAGTCAACCAACTGCTCGACCGTGAACTGCTTCCTCACTTGGGTGACCAACCTGGTGCCCGCAAGAAGAAGGCCATCTTCCTTGGCCGCATCGTTCGTCAAGTGCTCGAAATGGCCCTCAACAACAAAGAGCCAAACGACAAGGACCACTACGCAAACAAGCGAGTTCGCTTGGCCGGTGACCTGGTCGAAGATTTGTTCCGAGTCTCCTCTGGACAACTTGCACGTGACCTGAAGTACCAACTTGAGCGACATCACAACCGAAAGCGAGAATTGAAAATTACCTCTTGCCTTCGACCTGACGTTCTCACATCCAAGATCATGCACGCATTGGCAACAGGAAACTGGGTCGGTGGCCGCTCTGGTGTAAGCCAGTTGCTCGACCGAACAACCTACCTTGCTTCGCTCTCGCACATGCGCCGTGTCACCTCACCACTTGTTCGAAGCCAACCTCACTTCGAAGCACGTGACCTGCACCCGACGCAGTGGGGCCGCTTGTGCCCCAACGAGACCCCTGAAGGTCAGAACTGTGGCCTGGTCAAGAATGCAGCACAAATGATTGACATTTCAGAACACATCAGCGAAATTGAAGTTCGTCAACAACTCGACGAACTCGATGTCTTCGAACCGGACGACTGGACCTCGGGTGACCGCGTTCACGTCAACGGTGACATCTATGGTATTCACAAGAACGGTAAGAACTTGGTTCGCCACTTCAAATCCGCTCGCCGACGTGGAACCATCCCTGCTGAAGTTTCAATCCGCTACGACAAGGAAAACAAGGACATCTTCATCAACACCGACAAGGGGCGTATTCTGCGACCATTGTTGATCTTGTACGACGGTGCTCCTCGTTTGACTGGTGCTCACTTGCAAGCCCTTCGTGATGGTGAAATGACGTTCAAGCAACTTGTCAACGAAGGCATTGTGGAATGGGTCGACGCTGAAGAAGAAGAAGACCTTCTCATCTCCCCTCGTCCGTTTGTGCTGCCAGAATCCGTTACCGAAGGCCCACTTGCTGGACGCCCACTGACCAACGAAAACGTTGAGTGGACCAACCTTGGCGAGCCTGGTGCTGACGTCGCTGAACTCAAGGTGAAAGTTCGCATGCCAAACAACGCATGGGAAATTGCCGACATCAATGTTGAATTGCTTTACACCGAAGAACACACCCACTGTGAAATCGATCCACAGCTTGTGCTCGGTGTTTGTGCGTCGTTGATTCCATACCCTGAACACAACTCTACCCCCCGTGTTACTGGTGGAACTGCAATGGTCAAGCAATCTCTAGGTCTGCCAAGCGCAAACTACCGTATGCGCCCTGACACCCGTGCTCACATCCTGCACTACCCGCACCGTTCAATCGTTCGAACCAACGCAATGGAAACCACGAACTTCGACGAACGCCCCGGCGGTCAGAATTTCATTGTGGCCATCATGTCCTTGCACGGCTACAACATGCAAGACGCAGTTATCATCAACCGAGGATCAGTCAACCTCGGTCTTGGTCGCTCAACCTTCAACCGTACCTACAACGCTGAACGCCGAAGATTCCCAGGCGGTCAAGTTGAGGAAATCGAAAAGCCAGGTAGCTCGCTTCAAGAAGTCAAGGGCCTCAAGCCCGATGAAGCCTACCGCCACTTGGAAGCTGACGGTTTGCCGCTCCCTGAGAAGGAACTCATTGGCGGCGAAGTTTTGGTTGGTAAGACAAGCCCTCCACGGTTCCTCGAAGAATCCGCTGGTGGTGCATTCTTGCTCGCTCAGGAACGCCGTGAATCATCCATGCTCGTTCGCCACGGTGAGCGAGGCTGGGTCGACAACGTCTATGTCACAGAATCCCTTGACTCCGGTCGCTTGGTTCGTGTCATGGTCCGAAGCCATAAGATCCCCGAAGTCGGTGACAAGTTCGCTTCTCGCCACGGACAAAAAGGTGTCATTGGACGCCTTGTTAATCCTGAGGACATGCCGTTCACCGCAGATGGTGTCGTGCCTGACCTCATCATCAACCCGCACGCTATCCCATCGAGAATGACCGTGGCTCACGTCTTGGAAATGATTGGTGGAAAGGTTGGAGCACTCGAAGGCCGCCGAATCGACGGAACTGCGTTCCGTGGAGAAAAGGAAGGCAGCCTACGTGACGGCTTGGTCCGCAATGGACTTGCTCACACCGGTCGTGAAACAATGATCAACGGTGAAACTGGCGAAGTCTACCCTGCCGAAATCTTCGTTGGATGCATCTACTACCAACGCCTGCACCACTTGGTGTCGTCGAAGATTCACGCCCGTTCCCGTGGCCGTGTTCAAATCCTCACCCGTCAACCGACCGAAGGTCGTGCCCGACAAGGTGGATTGCGATTCGGTGAAATGGAACGTGACTGCCTGATTGCGCACGGTGCTTCCATGGTCATCAAGGACCGTCTCTTGGACGAATCCGATGGAATTGACATGTACGTCTGCGCTCAATCTGGACACATTGCTTGGTACGATCCAAAGCGAAGAACCTACGTCAGCCCGATCCACGGCGACGGTGCGGAAGTGTACAAGGTGCAAACCTCGTACGCCTTCAAACTGCTCTTGGACGAGATGAAGAGTTTAGGTGTTGCCATGAGACTCGAACTGGAGGACCGAAGATGAGCCAAACAAACACAATGATCCCAAAGCGAATCGCACAGATTCGCTTCGGCCTGATGGACCCAATTGAAATCCGCAAGATGTCCGCTGTCGAAGTGAAGACTGCAGACACCTACAAGGACGATGGTCACGCTTACCGCCAAGGTTTGATGGACCCTCACATGGGTGTTATCGAGCCAGGTTTGGTTTGCCCGACTGACAACTGCAAGTACGACGAATCCCCTGGTCACTTCGGCCACATTCAACTTGAACTGCCGGTCATGCACATTGGTTTCGTGAACCTCATCAAGACCGCACTCAAGGCAACTTGCAGCAAGTGCAGCGAGATTTTGCTTCACAGCGAAAACGGTTCTCACCCAAACAACCCAGAACTTTCTGAGCAAGATTACTACCGAAACCGCATCCGTGATATCCAAGTGAAGCACGGTGTTGGTTCCACTGAATTTTCGAAGATTATCAAGGAAGTCGAGAAGGTCACCACCGGTACAGGCCGCGGTGTCTGTATGCATTGTGGTGAAGCACAAGGCAAGATTGCACTTGACAAGCCGACGACCTTCAAGGAAAAGAAGGAAGCCAAAGGCCAAAGCGGTAAGGACGAAGGATGGCGCAAGCTCAACCCTCGAGACGTCCGTGAATGGCTCAGTGGCATCCCCTCTGAATCCTTGATTTTCATTGGAATGGACCGAAAGAACCGACCCGAGTGGATTGTTCTCAAGGTGCTTCCAGTGCCTCCAATCACCGTTCGCCCATCGATCACCCTCGACAGCGGCGACCGCTCGGAAGACGATTTGACGCACAAGCTTGTTGACGTTCTACGTATCAACCAGCGACTTCGTGAAAACCGTGACTCCGGTGCTCCTCAATTGATTGTGGAGGACCTTTGGGAACTGCTCCAGTACCACGTCACGACCTACTTCGACAACCAAACCTCTGGTATTCCTCCAGCTCGTCACCGATCTGGTCGAACGCTCAAGACGCTCACTCAGCGACTCAAGGGGAAGGAAGGCCGTTTCCGTAGCAACCTCTCCGGTAAGCGTGTCAACTTCTGTGCTCGGTCTGTGATCTCTCCAGATCCATACCTTGGCGTCAACGAAGTCGGTGTGCCAACCAAGATTGCAAAGGAACTCACCGTTCCAATCCGTGTGACCTCCCGTAACCGAGAGCAAATGCGCCAAATGATCCTCCGTGGACCTGATGTGCACCCTGGTGTAAACTACATCATTCGCGGCGATGGACGACGTGTTCGAATCAATCAACGAAGCCGATTGATCAACGCTGGTTTCCGATGCCACAACCCGGAATGCAACGACGAGACCACCCTGCGCCTCGACCTGCACTCGGTGCTTCCTGCACCGAACTTCCTACCCGGATTGGTCATCAAGCCTGAAATCACCATTGCAACCGACGGTACTTCTGAAACTTCGTACATCGTTGACGATGAAGCGACCCTCGCAAACCTCCGTGGTGAAGATTCTGAAGGTCACCGTCTCGGAGACGATGACAGCCGAGCAAAGCTTCACTTCCGCTGGATGTGGGATTTGGCTCAAGCCGACAAGGCTCACCCAGAACCTCTCCCTGACCATCTGAAGGTCCAATGCCCGCACTGTAACAGCCCAGCAGATGAATGGGGCGACACAACCCGAGTGGAAGACCGTCTCTCGACGATTGACCGCAACGGTAACCCAAAGCCAGGTCTGCTCGTTGAACGGCACCTGATCGACGGTGACGTTGCCATCTTCAACCGACAACCTTCGCTCCACCGCATGTCCATGATGGTGCACGAAGTTCGTGTTATGGAAGGCAAGACCTTCCGGTTCAACTTGGCTGTTTGTACCCCGTACAACGCTGACTTTGACGGCGACGAAATGAACCTCCACGTGATTCAATCTGAAGAAGCACGAGCAGAGGCTAAGATCCTAATGCGTGTCCAAGAACACATCCTCACCCCTCGCTACGGCGGTGCGGTGATCGGTGGAATTCACGACCACATTTCAGGAGCATACCTGTTGTCTCGCCCAGGCACCCTCATCAAGCGTCGACAAGGTCTTGAGATGCTTGGTAGCATCAACTGGGAAGGCGAATTGCCAGAGATTGTCAAGGACGCTAACGGTAAGGAATGCTTCCGTGGCCAAGACATCATCTCTCTGATCATCCCTGATAACATCCACCTGCGATTCCGCAGCCGTTCCAACGACGAAGTTGTTGTCAAGAACGGAAAGGTCGAAGGAACCCTCGATAAGCGTGCTATTGGTGCAGAAGATGGACGATTGCTCGATGCTATCGTTCAAACCAACGGCCCAGAAGAAGGCGCTCGTTTCCTTGACGAGTTCACTCGCTTGTCCATTGCAGCGTGCACTTCCCTCGGATTTACCACCGGTATTGACGACGAAGATCTCAGCGCTGATGCCCTCGATGCAATCATCAAGGCGAACGTGGATGCTGGAATTTCGGTTCAAGAAGCACTCGACAGGTACGGTACGACCGGAAAGGGCTACGAGTCTCGACCCGGACGAACCACCCGTGAAACCCTCGAAGAAGACATCATGGTCATTCTCGATGAAGGTAAGCAACAAGCTGGTGACGTCGCTAAGAACGAACTGGCTCAGTCTGGCTCAACCAACGCAGCGGTCAACATGGCAATCTCTGGAGCCCGTGGTTCCATGGACAACCTGAACATGATGGCTGGTTCCATTGGCCAAGCAAAGGTTCGTGGAAAGCGTCTTGAGCGTGGATACAACGAACGTGTCCTGCCTCACTTCCGCCGTGGTGGACGTGCAGCAGCCGACCGTGGTTTCATCTCGAGTTCATTCAAGCGTGGTCTTGAGCCAACGGAGTTCTTTATGCTCTCCGTTTCTGGCCGTGAATCTCTGGTCGATACCGCTGTCCGTACTGCAAAGTCCGGATACATGCAACGCCGACTGATCAACGCTATGGACGACTTGAAGGTCTTCGACGACGACATGTTGTCGGTCCGAAACACCGCAAACCGAATTATCCAATTCAGCTACGGTGAAGACGGCATTGACCCTTCCCGTGGTGTGCACGGTTCCCCGTTCAACATTGACGTCATCGTCGATGAAGCCCTCGGAACTGAAGGCGCAAAACTGGATTCCCGTGACTCCTACGAACCAACCACTCAGCGCATCGACGCTGATGACTTGGAACATGGTGAAACTGGAGACAACGATGGAGGTGAAGCCTGATGGTCGTAAAGAGTGCAACCAAGAAGAAGCTCATGGATTTGGGCATTGCAGAAAATTACGCTCACACCCTTGCAGATGACAAGAAGTGGGACGACGTCAAGATCCTTGGCGCTGGAGAAATCGCACAATTGTGTGAAACTGATTCAGAGACCGCTGCCACCATCAAAGCAACCATTGACGCAGCCAGCAAAAAGGGCGGCGATTCAAACAGTGAAAACACTGGACCAACCACTGCAGTTCGCCTCAAGCGCCGCAAGGGTCGATTGAGTGCACGGGCAAAGACCGCTGCAGACATGGACACCTATGATGCTGAAGAAAAACTCCTCACTTACGTGGACGAGTTGGCAGAAGACCCTGTGTTCAAGTCCCTCGTCGCTGCTGTTGATACCAACGGCTCAACCCGCTTTACCAACCGAATTTTCCACGACCTTACCGTGGCTATTCACGCCCGTGGAATGAAGAAGTTGACCAAGCCTCAAGCAAAGAAAGTCGTCGGAGAAGCCGTCGTCGCTTTGGATAAGGCCAGCATCGATCCTTACGAAGCGGCAGGAATTATCACCGCTCAGTCGATTGGTGAACCAGGAACTCAAATGACCATGCGTACCTTCCACTATGCGGGTGTTGCAACGGTCAACGTCACTCAAGGTTTGCCTCGTATCATCGAAATTGTCGATGCACGAAAGGTTCCAAACACGCCAACCATGAAGATTTGCCTCAAGGGTGCAGACCGAGAAAACGCAGCAGCCGCACAAAAACTGGCTGCGGCAATCGAAGTCACCACCACTGTCGGCATTGCGTCATTGGAAACCGACGTCGCACAACGACGATTGGTTCTGAAGCTCAACAAGGGCAACTTGAAGCAAAAGAACATGACTGGAATGGAAGTAAAGGACAAACTCGAGCGAGCCACTCGCTTGCTTGTTCAACCTGACAAGGAAAAGAACCCAAGCACCCTGACCCTTATTCCGGGCGTGCACTCAGAAGAGGATCTTGCCGAACTTGCAGAGAACCCACCATCCTACACCATGCTGCTTCAACTTGAAGAAAAGATTCGCGACATGCGCCTCAAGGGTATTCCAAACATCGAGCGAGCCAACGTGCAACTTGATGACAAAACTGGTGAGTACTACCTCTCAACCATTGGCTCAAACCTAACCCGTGTCAGCGAAATCGAAACCATCGACCGAGCCCGCACCTACACCAATAACATCATCGAAATCTACGATTTCCTCGGAATCGAAGCCGCTCGACAAGCCATCATTAACGAACTCCAGGCAACGCTTGACGGCGCTCGTTTGGAAGTCGACGTTCGTCACTTGTTGATGGTCGCCGACGTCATGACTTCTGAAGGTGAAGTGCGAGCCATTGGCCGCCACGGTGTCTCTGGTACAAAGCACAGTATCTTGGCTCGTGCTGCGTTCGAAGTGACCGTAAACCACCTGCTCAAGGCCGGTATTATCGGCGAGAAAGATTACCTCACTGGTGTCGCAGAAAACATCATCGTCGGTCAGCCAATTGCCTTGGGAACCGGCAGTGTTGAACTGTACTACATCCCTGAGTGATTGTCCAACCATGAGAAACAAAGTGGAGTATGGAGGAATAAAATATGGATCTAAGCCGACAACTGAAAAACGCAATTGCAACTGGAAACCTACGATTTGGCCAACGCCAAGCGCTCGACGCTTGTGCCCGCGGTGAAGCAAAACTCATCATTCTAGCAGCTAACTGTCCGACCGAATTCGCAGATGACCTGCACGCCCGTCACCCAGAAGTGACAAAGTTCCGTGCAAGCATGGTCAACCGTGAACTTGGAATCGCTTGTGGTAAGCCCTTCTCGGTTTCCACCCTCAGCATCATCGATGCTGGAGACAGTGATTTGTTGACCCTTGAAACCAACATCGAGTGAAGCCCTATCCCTCTGTGAGGGAAGAACAGGCCACACCCAAGCAATGGAAGCCTTCATGGCCTTTGGGCTCAACGAAAGGCCATGCGTACCTCTTGGCTTCGCTCCGCTGCATGCTTGTTGACTGTATTGATGCTCGCATCCTTGCTTTTGCCGATGGCAGAACCATCTGCTCGTAACGCTGCAGAACCATCCTCGGTCCTCGAACCGCTCAACCCCATTCAACGCATTCAGGCTGGCGCCAGCACGGCGAACCCAATGCTCGTTGCAGGTGGCACACCTGCAGGTGCTGAATTTGTGGAATCCTTGGAATACGCCCCTGGCATGTATGCATTTGGCGGCACGTGGAACACAAGCAACGCCCAATCACTCAACTTTGGTGGAAACACGCTCGCCCCAACCAGTCCATACGGCCAAGAATTCTATATTGCAGCCGTCGATAGTTCTGGCCAATATCAATATGTGAAGGGCGCCAATCACAACATGCAAGGCAACCCTGGTATCTCCGTCTTCAGCGATATTGCTGTGGGTATGGGTGGCGAAGTGGTGGTTGCTGGGATCTATTCGGGAGCCATTCAATTTGGTTCCATTACCATCGCTACCGGCTCTACGGATGGCTTTGTTGCAATGACCGATCCAAGCGGTCAGTGGTTGTGGGCCCACTCCTTCCAAACCGTTGTCAACAACACCCAAGAGTTTAGTCAGATTGACCATGTCACAATCGATCAAATGGGTGATGTAATCGTTACCGGCGTTCACCAAGGTGAAACTGACTTTGGAGGCACCTCCTTCAATGTGAGCGATCAAGAAGTCTTTGTTGCTAAAATCAACGGCCAACAAGGCATCCTGACTTGGGCAACATCCGGAGGCGGTGTTGGGGGCCAACTCACAGGCGGTGTCGCCGTTGATTCGATCGGGAACATCTACGTTGCTGGTGTGACCTTTACCAGCATGATTTTTGGTGGCAATTCTTACGCTCCTTCAGGGACCAGTGACACATTTTTGGTGAACCTTGATTCCTCTGGTGTTGTCAAATGGCTGACCGGTATGGGCACGCCAAACCAAGACACTCAAGTGACTGCTGTTCGAATGAGCCAGAACGATGATCTGTACCTCGGCGGTCTCTATGACGGTACCCTCCAAGGGTCTGGGCCATCCGGCGCTTGGTCAATCACGGCCAATCAAGGTCAACAAGACGCCTTTGTGCTGAAAAATCCATTCAACACCCTGTCAGCCCAAACGAGTTGGGCATCAACGGGTGGCAGTTCCTCAACTGACACGGTTCGGGACCTTGCCATCAATTCCATGAACGAGGTCTTCATTGTGAACGTCATCGATGCAACCTTCACAGGTGGCAGTCAGTCGGCAGTTGTCGCTGGGAACTTTGACGGCATGGTTGCGGGCCTTTCAGCGACTGGTTCTTGGGATTGGATGGAAACCACAGGCAGCGCTGCCTACGAAGTGCTCTATTCCATCGCTATCAATGAATCAGACATCGTAACGGTCGGTGGCGGTGTTGGTGGCGGTACCATGAACAAAGGGCCTCTCTCGGTGACTGCTGCTAATAATTGGGATGCTATGTTGTGGTCGCTTGATCCCAGTTCCAAGAAAGACGCTGATGTTGACGGCGTGCCTGATTATTCTGACAATTGCCCAAACACCTCCAACCCCACCCAAGCCAACACAGATGGCGACATGGATGGGGATGCGTGTGATTCCGATGACGATAACGACGGTCTGACCGATAACTTCCCGGATTTGTGCCCCCGTGGCGGTCAATTCAACTGGACCAGCTCTCAAGACACCTCGAACCCCTCGGCGTCAACCGATTGGGACAACGACGGTTGCAAAGATGACTCAGAAGATTCGGACGACGATAACGATCAAATTGACGACGTCGACGACAACTGCCAATGGACTTCCTACGATCCACCGCGACCGACATGGGTTTCCGATTCTTCTTCTGACATCGATGGCGACGGATGCCGAGACAGCGATGAAGACACCGATGACGATGCAGATGGCTTTGATGACGTGGGCGATGACTGCCCAACCGTTTCAGGGACTTCGCTGAATGGAACACAAGGTTGCCTTGATTCCGACAGCGATTCATGGGCTGACGATTTCGATGACTGTCCGAACCAAGCAGGCGACTCCACCCTCGGTGGAAAGAACGCTTGTCCTGATGCTGACGGTGATGGCTGGGCTGATGTTGACGACGCTTTCGACGATGATGCAACTCAATGGGCTGATGCTGACAGCGATGGCTACGGAGACAACCCACAAGGCACCACGCCTGATGATTGTCCAAACCAAGCCGGAACCTCAACAGTGGACCGTGTTGGCTGCTTCGATGCTGATGATGACGGGTACTCTGATTCCGATGGCTTTTGGTCGGCAGAAGACGGTGCTGACGCATTTGGCAACGATCCGACTCAATGGTCAGACTACGATGAAGATGGATTTGGTGACAACTGGGCCAACGATTCGTGGAACGACCGAAACCCATCATGGCCGGGCGCTTTCAACGCTGATGTGACGTCCCAAGACGCATGCCCCCTCCAAGCAGGAACCTCGTGGCAGGCAGGCATGATTGGCTGCCCTGATGCAGACGGTGACGGGTGGTACGATGCCATGGACGCTTTCCCTCAAGAACCAACTCAGTACGCAGACGCAGACGGCGATGGCTTTGGTGACAATCAATCTGGTTCTGAACCGGATGCTTGCCCTCAACAAGCCGGAACCTCCACTTTTGATCGATTTGGCTGCCTTGACAGCGATGGAGATCAACGCTCGGACCCAGACATCGATTGGATGCCAACTCAAGGCGGCGATGCTTTCCCTTCAGAGCCTACACAATGGGCTGACGCAGACCTTGATGGTTATGGGGACAATCCTACGGGGGTAACACCTGATGATTGCCCAACGGTTCGTGACACCTCAAGCATTGACCGCTTGGGATGCGCTGATACCGATGGCGATGGCTTTTCTGACCCCGATGCTGATTGGACCATTGCTGATGGCGCAGACGCATGCCTCAACGGCCGAGGTAATTCCTCTCAAGACCGCATTGGTTGCTTTGACAAGGACGGCGATGGCTATTCGAATCCAAGTGCAGACTGGACCGTTGCTGACGGTGCGGATGCCTACGTTGAGGACCCTACCCGATGGCTCAAGGAAGCAGATGCTTCTTCCGATGGATTGTCCAGCGGCTCGACGCTCGTCTATGGAATGGGTGGTTTGGTGTTGATCGGATTGCTTGCTGGTGGAGCCTTCTTTTTGCGAGGCCGCAGCGGTGAAGATGAAGAGAAAGCCTGGGCTCAGCCCAATGCAGGTGGCATGCCACCAATGCCTTCGATGAGCGCTCAACCAGCAGCGGTTGCCATGCCTAACTTTGCAGCACAACCCGTGGTGCAACCTGCGGTGCAACCGATGGCTCAACAGATGTACAGTGCCTCAATTCCTCAAGTGGTGCAACCGGTGGCTCAAGTGGCACAACCCGCACCTGTGGCGGATCCTGCTCGAGATTACTACAACGGTCTCTTGGCTCAGGGCTATCCTGCAGCGGATGCACTCGGCTATACCCAGCAGTACTATCCTGCTTTCCAAGGCTGATGGATTTAGCACTAAAAGAGGCTAAGTAATCCATTCTATATTGTGCATGAGCCGTCAGTCCAATGGTGCAATGAGGTGGATGATGTGACGTTTGATTCAGCCTATGAGCCTTTTTTCCAGCCCCCTGGCTGGATTGTTGGTCCTGTATGGGCCGTGCTTTACACCTGCTTAGCGTTCAGCATCACAACCATGCTCAACGCTCGTGAAGAAGTACCACAGTCGAACCTGATCGTCGCCTTGTTCTTCATCCAACTTGCCGTCAACCTCGCTTGGCCCTCGATGTTCAATTCCGAACGTTATCTTCTTTCTTTGATGATGATCGTCGTAATGGTGGTGTTCACCGGTATCTATGCCTATGCCATCTACAAGCCAGTTCCAACAGCTTCCATGCTGGTTTGGCCTTACATTGCTTGGGTGAGTTTTGCTGGTGCAATCAACCTCGCTTACTACCTTGAAGCGTC
>DUKM01000055.1:0-5274 GCA_013329255.1 Candidatus Poseidoniaceae archaeon
CCTTTGCCAGAGCGGTTTTCATTCACCCTCGAACATTCCCCCCTTGGCTCCATGGCCACCCGAGATATTGTTGCACGTGCCATTGATCAAAACATGAAGCAAACAGGTTCAACGCATGTTTACCTTGTCACCGCTCACCTCGACAGAGCCCATCTTCTCAACCATTTCCCAACCATTCAAGATCGTTTGAATCGGCACGGATTGGAATTGGGTGTTGATGCATTACCGGTGGCTCCAGCAGCGCATTACGTCGTGGGAGGCCTTGCAGTGGACTCAATTGGCCGACCGCATGCCCGCGAAACCGGTCAAATCATACCAGCACTCTACGCCATTGGAGAAGTTGCGTGCACGGGCATGCATGGAGCCAACCGATTGGCATCGAACAGTTTGCTCGAAGCCGTTGTCTATGCTGCACGGGCTGCGGACCACATCATCGAATCGAATATTCCGGAAGGAAACAAAGGCTTGCCAGCATGGAGGGCCGACGGCTTATCAGACCTCGTTGAGCATGCCCCCGCAATGAATGACAGAGCAGCGTTGCGAACTACGATGTCGCAAGAAGTTGGCATCGTAAAGCGAAACGATCGTTTACATCGCGCTCAACGACGCTTAGCGTTGCTTTCTGATGAAGTGGACATGATTTGGAAAAAAGCAGTGCCATCGCGTGAGATCGTAGAGTTGCGCAACATGACCCTCGTGGGTCAGTTGGTGATTGAAGATTCATTGAGCCGCACTGAAAACTGCGGTTTGCACTTCAACGCTGATTTAGATCCGGCGTGAGCGCTTCAATCATGGCGCTCAACATATGGTTCATTGGGGCGCGAACGCCGATTCGTTCACCCCGTTCAACCACCGCTTGATTCAGATAAGCCACTTCTGTGGTGCGTCCTGCTCTCACATCTTGCAGCATGCTGCATTGGTTTTCAGCGGTTGATTCGAGCACCCTTTGCAGGTGATGTTCGAGTTCAAGATCATCTGGGAGGGACACTCGCTCAGCGCGAGCGATTGAAGCACCTTCGAGCATGGTCTCAAGCGCAGAAGAGAACAAATTAGGTGCGAGCAAGCCCCCGTTTTCAACCCCAGAAAGGGCCGCTATTGGATTAATGGCGATGTTGAGCAGCACCTTCATCCAAACTGCAGCAGGTCCGTTGTCAGTCCATTCAGCCTGAACACCAGCGCGCATGAGTGCGTTGAGCAAAGGCTCCACTTCGCCCTGAGTTGGCCCACCTTGCAGATGGCCGAGGACCACCGTCCCTGCTCCTGCGTACTGGACCACTCCTAGGCTTGGACGCCAACTGGCGTAGGTTGTTGTTCCTGCAACAACTCGGTGAGGACCTAAAATGGCGGCGCATGTTTCAGCGTGACCAAGACCGTTGCTGAGAGAGACAGCAACACCATCAGGCGCCAGCAGCCGAAGAGCGAGGGACGCCAGTTGTTCGGTTGATTGCGCTTTACCAGTGAGAATCACTGCATCCATTGTCCCGTCAAGAGAGGCAGGGACGCCAACTTCTTCCAAAGTAAACAGAACTTGGTTTGCAGGGATTTTGAATGGCTCGATCCCTTTCACTTCCAATCCATTGGCAACCATCATTGCCCCATGTTCTCCTTTTCCGTGGATCATCAATTCAACGTCTGAGGCTCGAGAAATCAATCCGCCCAACAAGGAGCCAAGCGAGCCGGCACCGAGCACTGCAATTCTCATGACCTCGCCTCACACATAACTGCCCAGATGAATGACAATCCGACCTTCAAGGTGTTCAAACCACATGGTTGAGATTGCCGCAGAACTTGGTTCAAATTCAAATTGGTTGTCACCGGGTGCAAGTGAAGAAGGTGAAGATACCGAGGCCCATTGTGCGCCGTTTCCTCCGAAGTCTAGTTCAACAGGAACGCTCGTGTTGCCCGGATTATAGAAATTAAACGACCCGCCCTCGCTGTAGAGGAGCGTGCCGTTGGTCGCTGCCATCCAAGCGTTTGACCACATCCGATGCACTATTTCTGAGCGAATCAAAACTACTTCTGGCCCTTGCTCAACAGTGAAGTTGAGGCGAGCCAACGGCGAGAATGGCTCGGAACACACCAACATTGTGGCTTGATCTGGCATCAAAACTGTCAGGTTTCGAGCCCCATTGGAAATGGAAGGTATGCTCGAAATATCCCTCACATCAAGGTCCCATACCCAATCGCCTTCTGCGGGAGGCAGCGGTGTACCCAGCGTTGCGTTGAGGGGGCATGCATCTCCTGTTGCGCTTAACAACGTGCCTGCACCCAATTCAAAGCCCCAACCAGTGTTGGTTTGATTGGTAATGGTCCAACCTGTGCTCGGTATAACCGCCTTCATCGGCAACGTCGGCGAACCTGCGTGGTATCGAGCCCCGTCAAGGATCAGCACATCAAGGGTTGAACCTTGGAGGACAACAGGATCAACTCCCCGGATGCAGATGCGTTCTGGGCGTTCTTCAAACGAGGCTGTGAGCCCTTCATGGTCCTCAATCCAATGGAGGCGGGCTTCGAGGTCAAAAGCTCCCTGAGCGTTCGGAATTGAGGCATTTACAACCTCCTTCCCAAGTCCTCCGAGCCGAACACAACGCTTCAGTTCACCTTCTTCCTCAATGAAGAACCAAGACGATGCGACAAAGACATCAGCTTCGGGCTGCACTGTGATATCGATGACACTCAGTTCCCCTTTAGAGGACGTGAGAATTCCAAACGTGCTCGCAATCGGTGCGTCGCCAAGACCACCCCAGACCATGTTCAGCGTGACCGTAGCCACGGTGCTTGGCGGTAGCATGCTTCCACAGCCACCTTCGGAAATTGAATTGGAATCTTCTCCATCGCAATCCCATGAAAGAGTCCATGCGTTCAAATCTGTGTCGTAACGGTCCTCTAACACCGCCCAAGTACGTTCAATAGAGGAGGGGTTGGTGGCTTTTATGCTGAATTCAGCACTCCAAGTTTCGTTGTCCAATGTAGCCTGAGAATATTCTTCTATGGTGTAGTAGACCTCGTCATCCCAGTTGTCATCAACTGCGAATGGTACTTGCTGAGGCAAAGCCAGGAGAACAATCAATAAAGCGACTAAACCCATGTTCTTCATAGAAGAGTGATCGAGGCCTTGTGGTTCGTCGAGGACAATTGGAGTTCTTCGATCGGACCCCATGAACAAGAGCAGGGGGATGGACAATGACAGGACCAACAACCAAATGTTGAGGCCATTAAACGCATCAAACATCCACGCAAAGGCCAGAAGAAGCAGGAAGATGAAAATTTGATTTGAACTGCTGCGTGCTTCTCCGTGACCAGCGCGAGCGACCATCAAACGACCACCAGGGAAGGTGGGAATTGGCAGCATAGAAAGGCAACCGAAGAAGGTCAGCATTGCACCGACATGCACGAATGGATGCGCCCAGACCAAGCGTTGGCTGTAGCCTTCCCCCAATGTCAGTTCGCTCATCAACTCGACGGCAAGGGGTGGATAAGCCACGTTTTGTTGAGCAGTGATGGCGATGAAATCAGGTGTAAGCCAAAGTCCGATGCTCCAGAAGGCCATGCCAAGCGCCACTAAGGTTGCAGGCACGCTGACTGCTGACCAGCCGAGCGCCTTCCTGTTTGGCCACAGCCGTGCATCCATGCGAGGCAGTGAAGGAATGAGGAAGAGCCCAAACGGCCAGATCAGTATTGATTTGGGTAAGGCCCCAAGGCTCCAAAGGGCAATCGAAGGCTCAGGCACCGGTACAATGTGCCCGACTCGAAGGCCAAGGCGCCCAGCGATGTATTTTTGCAAATGAGAGGCAATGAAAAGTGAGGCGAGAACGGGAATGGTGTAACCAAGAACTGCATCGAGGAAAAGGGAGTCCGAATACCAGCCACCGGCAGGGGTTGCTCCGTCGATCCAATAGGCTCCAGCAAGGGTCAGAGTCAAGCCGCTTAGGGCCCACATGAGCCAGTGGAAGGTTCGAACTGGAAATTGACGTTCAGGCACGGGTAAGATCTGAATCACCCATGGATCATCGATCAAAAGTTTCCCCATCCACCCTAACTTGGCCAGATGCGTATTCAAATTCAAGAGTTGTTCATGAGCGTCATGTTCCTCTTTCGTCGAAACATTCCAAGCCGGCAATACAGTGCCACCGATCGCTCCGTGAACATGGAAAAAACGTTCAAGAATGGATTGAAGGAGGTCTTGTTGGGACCAAAGTGACTTGTGAGCCTCCATGGCTTCCAATGACACAAGGGGCTCCTCTTCGTTGCTCATAACCTCGCCTCATCTTCAAGGGGGCAAGCCTCCCACATCAATGAATCCCTCATGGTTTTCAAACCCAAGGGCAACAAGAAGTGGGCGAAAGGCCTCACTTATTCTTGAATCGCTTGAGACGGAAGGTTTCTTCACGTTCCATTTCTTCAAGTCGGAGTTGAATAAACACCCGTGCTTCTTCGAGTTCAGGGATGACCTTGAACTCCAAAGCATTGACACGCCGCTTGGTTGCTTCGATTTCTTGAAGCAGGCGCTTGAGGGTGGCCTCCATTTCTGAGGCACGCACGATTTTTTCAATCAGGTTTCCAAAGGATTCGCCTGCTTCATCGATGTAAGGCGAAGAGCCAATGTAACCAACACCACGCTCTTGGAAGGTGGATTTGAGGTTGGTACCGCTGACGCTTGGAACGACAACACCCATGATGTTTCGGCGTTCAACCTCAACTTCAGGATGCCCTGTGTTTGCGATTGCTGCTGCACGGACTGCCAAACCACCTTCGATCGCGTTGGCCAAATCGATTCTTTGCTTAGCCAGACGGTAGGTAGCGGTCAAGTCGCGCTTTGCTTCGATCATGGTGGCCAAGAGCTGTCGGAATTCGTGGAACAATCCGTCCCGCTTCATCTTCAACAACTTGTACCCGTTCTTGGTTTGCTTAATGCGCCCCTTGAGTTTAATCAACTCACTGCGGGTTGGCTTGATGTCGAGTGCCATGTTCTTTGCCTCCAGTTTTGATGTATCGGCCGATTCAAGATCGGTTGTCTGGGTGGTACTTGTCAATCCACTTCTGGTCAAGTCGCACGAGGTACTTGGTGTCGATGGAAGACATCAAGCTCCAGCAAAGATCGAGGGTTTCCTCGATGGAACGGTCTTCGTCTCGGGTTTGGCGAAGGAACTTGTCTTCGAACACACCGGAGAAATCCAGCAGTTGCTTGTCACGCTCGTTGAGTGCATCTTCACCGACAATTGCAACGAGGCCACGAAGTTCACGGCCCTGTGCGTATGCAGCGTACATTTGGTC
>DUKM01000055.1:5704-7591 GCA_013329255.1 Candidatus Poseidoniaceae archaeon
GAGATAACAATCTGTCCTTCAGTGATGTAACCAGACAGGTCGGGAATTGGGTGAGTGATATCGTCACCAGGCATGGTCAAAATTGGGAATTGGGTGATTGAACCCTTCTTGCCCTTCACGAGACCTGCACGCTCGTAGAGCATGGCCAAATCGGTGTACATGTAACCGGGGTAACCACGTCGTCCAGGAACTTCTTCTCGAGCAGCACCAATTTGACGAAGAGCGTCACAGTAGTTGGTCATGTCCGTGTAAATCACCAGAACGTGCTTGTCCTTCTCAAACGCCAGGTATTCAGCAGCGGTCAAAGCAAGACGTGGTGTAATGATTCGCTCGACGGCTGGGTCGTCAGCAAGGTTGACGAACAACACAGCGCTTTCGAGTGCACCGGTTCGCTCCAAATCGGAACGGAAGAAGTTGTACTCTTCAGCGGTGATCCCCATGGCGCAGAACACAACGATGAAATCTTCGTCAGAATCCTTGAGTTTTGCCTGTCGGGCGATTTGCAGAGCGATGTCGTTGTGTGGAAGACCTGATGCCGAGAAAATTGGCAACTTCTGTCCACGGACAAGACTCGTACAAAGATCGATTGCGGAAACACCAGTTTGGATGAAATCGTTTGGACTCTGTCGGCTGTATGGGTTGATAGCAGCACCGATGATGTCTTTTGTTTCTTCAGCAACAATTTCTGGTCCACCGTCACGAGGCCGTCCAGCACCGTCGAGAATTCGACCGATGAGGTCGGTGCTCACTGGGAGCTTGAAAACGTCGCCCATGAAGGTAACGCCAGCGTCTCGGTCAATCTTGGAGGTTCCTTCGAACACTTGAACGATGACCAGGTCATCGGAGGTGTCGAGCACTTGTCCGTTCTTGATGGTACCATTGGTGAGTCGTAGGGTAACGATTTCACCAAAAGCCACAGGTTCAGTCTTGTTCAAAAAGACCAGAGGTCCTTTCACGTCGGTAATGGTTCGGTATTCTTTTCCAGTCATGATATTCCTCTCCTCAGTTGTCCTCCACCGTAGCGGCGATTTCGGTGGTCATGGTCTCGACCATTGATTCGATGATGTCAATGTAGCCCGTCTCGAAGCGACCTCGCATGAGGTCGGAGCGAGATGGAATGTTGACCACATCGTTGAGTTGTGCGCCGCCAGCCATTGCGGACTTTGCTGCGTCTTGGAAGGACAGGATTGCCTTGGCCATTTTGTATTGCAAATGGATGTCACAGTATGCGTCAACATCGTGGAATCCGTTCTGTTGCAAGAAGAATTCACGAATCATTCGAGCGACTTCAAGCGTCAACTGTTGATCGGTAGGTAGAGCATCCGAACCAACGAGTTGGACAATCTCTTGAAGTTCAGATTCAATCTGAAGCAAACCGCTGATTTGGGTTCGGACTTCTGGGAAGTCTTGGGAGATGTTGTCACGGAACCACTGGTCGAGGCTTTGCGGGTACAACGAGTAGGAGTTGAGCCAGTTGATTGCAGGGAAGTGCCGTTGTCGGGCAAGACCAGCATCGAGTCCCCAGAACACCTTGACAATTCGCAAGGTACCTTGAGACACTGGTTCGGAGATGTCTCCACCAGGTGGGGACACTGCACCGATGACGGTGACGGACCCGTCATCGCCGTTGAGGGTTTCAACACGTCCAGCTCGCTCATAGAATTCTGCAATTCGGGACGAGAGGTAAGCAGGGTATCCTTCTTCTCCAGGCATCTCTTCAAGACGAGAGGAAATCTCACGCATTGCTTCAGCCCAACGGGAAGTTGAATCCGCCATTAGAGCGACGTCATAGCCCATGTCACGGAAGTATTCCGCAATGGTAATTCCAGTGTACACTGATGCTTCACGAGCAGCCACTGGCATGTTCGAGGTGTTTGCAATCATGAC
>DUKM01000055.1:7964-11994 GCA_013329255.1 Candidatus Poseidoniaceae archaeon
TTCAGTCATCTCGTTTCCACGCTCGCCACAGCCGATGTAAACCACAAGTTGTGCGTCAGAGTACTTTGCGAGGGATTGTTGAGTCACGGTCTTTCCGGACCCGAACGGTCCAGGGATACCTGCAGCTCCACCCTTAGCAAGTGGGAACAGGAAATCCAGAATGCGCATTCCGGTGACAAGTGGTGTGTCAGGTGCGTACTTCTGCTGGAAAGGTCGTGGGGTTCGAACAGGCCACTTCTGCATCATCTGCATTTCAGTGCCGTCTTCCAGCACACAAACGGTTTGTGTAACGTTGAAGTCTCCGGATTCGATTGACTTCACAGTACCGCTGGTGGTTGGAGGGACCATGATTTTGTGAATGATTGTCTCAGTTTCTTGGACGTGTCCAATCACTTGGCCGCCGACCACTGCGTCGCCGACAGCAACTTGTGGTTCAAAGGTCCAGATCTTTTCCAAATCGAATGCATCAGCGTCAACACCACGGGTGATGAAAACGCCCATTTCCTTCTCAAGGGTAGGGAGAGGGCGCTGAATACCATCGTAAATTTGGGTCAAAAGACCAGGTCCCAACGAAACCGACAGGGTTTCTTGAGTGTTCAACACCGGTTCGCCGGGTCGAATACCTGAGGTGTCTTCGTAGACTTGGATGACGGCTTTTTCGCCGTGCAGTTCAATCACTTCGCCCATCAGTCCTTCGTCGCCAACACGGACCACGTCGTACATAGCTGCTCTCATGCCAGTCGCTGTTACAACAGGACCGGATATCCGATAAATTACGCCTTCATTGCTCATTTTTATTTCCTCCATTTTGGGTTGGAACATTACTTCCAAAGGTCGACTCCAATTGCCTTGCGAATCGTGTCACGCAAGGTTGTGTCTTCTTCCGTTCCAATGCCAAGCACGGTCGGAGAGACGGATGCCGAGAGTTGGTCACGAAGACGCTCTGGCAGTTCAGCGAGGATTGCGGAGTCAACCACGACAATCCCGACGCTCTTGTTGTTGAGTAGTGATTTGAAAGTGGAGATCATAGCCTCTTCACTTTCGGGGTTATGCAAGACGTCAACGCCTGCAAGTTGGAAACCAAGGGTGAATTCTGGTGTACCTACAATTGCGATATCCATTTCATTCACCTCAGTTCAGTATGTGTGCTTCCAGCACATCGGTTGGCAAGCCCGCCAAGCGGCCTCGCACAATAAGTCTCAAGTCGTTCACTTCTTGCACTTTCGTAGCGATGTAGTGGATGACAGGTAATGCGGACACTGGATGCAAGAAACTCATGCGCGCCATCTTCTTGTGTTCGCGTTCTTTTAGCCATGTCACAACGGCGTCAAGGCTTCGAGTTTCATTTGATGTTGCAAGTGCTTCTTCAAACGCAGCACCGTCAAATCGAGGGGCATTGCGGAGCATATCCAGCATAGCGTCTTTTCCACCGGTAGCAATGGCGGAGAAGGCTCGCTTGGGCAAGATCTTGCCGCCCGGAAGAAGCAAGTCTACAATTTGTTCGTTTGACAATCCAACGGCCTTGGCTTCAAGGACGTTGAGGATGTTGCGGTGATCGATTTCACTTGCAACCAAGTCCTTGAGGAATCGAACATCAGGTCCTTTTCCGGTTAAGGCTTTGAGAGCGTTTGTGAAGTAATGACGATCAAGAGCGTCTTCATACTCGGAGAGTCGAGCATCTTCAGGAACAGCGTTGAGCGCAGATCCGAAGGATTTACGTCGCATTTGAACCGCAGCGGAACGCAGATCGTCTGCATTCTCGATGATTTTGATCCATGGTGTGTTGATGTCGTTAAGGTCGGGTAGAATCGAGTTGGTTACCTTTTCCAATTCAACATCATTCACAACGGCTCGTAGAACGACCTTTGCGTTGTGATATTCGTATCGTGAAGTGTAGATTTCGACCATGGCACGAATCTTACCGTTGCACAGGCCGACCATCTTGTCGAGTTCATGTTCTAAGTTGTGAGTGAGGGCAGCTTCAACCAAATCCCCGCCGGTCAAACGACCTGCGTACATGTCCATCTCAGCTCGGTAACCAATGTCTCCAATGGCTACAGTCAACTGATCTGGAGATTGGCTGATGAGTTGGCGCAGACGGGCACGGTCCGCAAGTTTCTGCCGACGAGCCTTCGCTCGGGCAGCAACGTAGGGTGTGTTTCCGTTCATTACCATCTTAATCCCTCATTCAAACAAAATTGTTGTCGTCGAACTCAATTGATCTTTCCAAGACTTGTCGAGCAATGTATCAAATCGCATGTCGTAAGAAACAGACCCGTCAGTGGCTTCGAGAATGAAGCCTCCAATGCCGTCGACTGCATCGCCCATGCCTCGCTTTCCGGCGAGTTCTGAAAGGGCTTTGCGGTCCATTTCCACAGGTCGGACATTGAAATCCTTGCCAATGTCATCGGCCTTGGCCATCAGGGACTTGAGCAAGCTTGCTCGCCCCTTCATTTTCGGACTGCTGAGTTCTGCTCGAGTTGCTGCCAGGGTTTCGTCCAGCACCTTTCGGCGTGCGACGAGAATTTCTTTCTGGTTGGCTTGGCGAGCGCTTGCAACGACTTCACGAGCAAGTTGAGTTGCTTCGCGTTCGGTGCGAGTGGCCGCTTCCGAGCGGATCGTTGCAGCCTTTTCGGTTGCTTCTGCCACGATGGCATCGGCTTCTTCTTGGGCCGCTGCAATCATAGCATCGGCTTCTGCCTTAGCTGATTTTGAGATGTCTTTTGCGAGTGTTTCAAGCGTCATTGTATTTCCTCCGGGTGTTGATTTCAATTGGCCGGAAAACCGGCCCTTCCATCATTGGGCTTCCTCATAGGAAGAGCGGTAGAGCACCGAGAATGACGATAGATTCAGGCAAAGCAGTGAAAATCAATGCTGGTCCGAATTTGCTTCCGTCTTCTGCGAGCATACCGACAGCTGCGCTGCCAATGGCTGCTTGGGAGAGACCTGCGCCAATTGCGGCGAGGCCGAGTGCGATACCAGCGCCAATGGCTGTGTATCCGTCACCGTCTGTTGCTCCGGCTGGGTCTGCTGCTGCTGCTCCTTGAGCAACCATGGTGATGGCTGCCAAAAGGATCAGTGTTCTTAGGCTCGTTTTTAGGGTGTTTGCGTTCATATTTGCTACCTCTGTATTTTTTGTGTCCGTGGACTATGATTGGCCCTCTACATGGAGGGAACGGCCGCCCAGCGGTGCGAAAGCACGGCCAGATCCGTCGTAGAATTTGCCCATCCATTCCACAAAGTGGAGACGGGCTGCGTGAATTGTAGGGGAGAGGATGCCAAGAGCCAAGGCAAACACCTGGACGAACAGGAAGATGACAAGGCACAACGCTGCGGTAAGGTAGCCAGATGCGCCACCGGCATCAAGACCGGCGAGGATATTTTCCCAGCCGAGAATGATGGAGACTTCTGCAATCTTAACGCCTGCAACACCAACCGCCATGATGCGGAGGTAAGAGAGGGTGTTTGCGAGCAGTCCGAAGGTTTCAATGGGACCCATGATGATGCCACCGGCCCAGCCAAATCCTTCGTAGATCGCCAGACCAACAATGAGGCACAGAATACCACCAATGAGGAGGAGGTTCCAAACGATTTGGAGTTCAAACAATTCGTTGTAGCCCATCACGAAGTTGCGGCAGACCATGAAGCCGCCAGCCAGAATCATCAGCCAAGAGCCCTTTTCGAAGAACGCTGCAGTAAATCCATGCGCCTTGTTGACGTTGGTGAATCCGATGATGAGGCCCACAAGGATGTGGAAGACGCCCAAGTAAACCGCCAGTGAAACGTACTGTTCGAGGCCGTGCCCAGCACTTGCACGGTGGAATGGCATCATGACGAATGGATGGTCTGGATCGCCGAGTCCAAGGAATACAGCAATGTTTTCAGGAAGCACAAAGAAATCGTGAGCCCAGTCATAGAAGGAAGTGAGGAACCCAATGTCAGGCCCCCATCGATACCCGTCTTTGAGGACGCCAGCGCTGTCAAACATGCTTCCGTCCCATACGAATCCAAAGCCTTCTGCAAAGATGAT
>DUKM01000055.1:12370-16364 GCA_013329255.1 Candidatus Poseidoniaceae archaeon
AGTGGATCGACGGCGAATGGCTTAGAGCCAAGCCAAAGAGAGAGAAGAACGAGAATGAGCCCGTAGCCCCAATCGCCCAAAATCATCCCATAGATGAGAGGGAAGGTCATCATGATGAGCATGGATGGCTCAAAAGTACCGTACTTCGGCCGGCCGACAAGGTCGACGAGCAGTTCGTATGGCTGGGTAGCCTTTCCGTTTTCAAACTGAATCGGAGGCATTGGCTCTTCATGGTGCTCATCTGAAGCCGGCATAGCCCGAATCATGGTGAGGGAGATGTCCAGTTCAGGCAAATTGATCTTGCCATCGCCGTCCAAATCCATGGCCTGAACCAGCGGGCCGACGTCCCAAGGTGGGAGATCTGCAACGTTAGCGCTCTTGAGCGCTTGCTGGAATTCATAGCTGTCGATTTTACCGGAGTCATCCAGATCCATCGACTTGAAGAATTGGAAGATTGATTGCTTGGTCCTGAGCAAATAATCAGAGAGCATCACAAGTTCTTTTGCCACATCAGGTGATGAATCTCCATGGTCGCCGTGGGCGTGGTGAGGATCCACATAGGCCTCTACGCTGACGTGCGATGCGACTTTGCCAAGTTTTGACTTGACCATTTCGCCTTGCGAGGTTGGGACCCAGCCGTCGAGAGCGAAGGCTTGGTCGCTTACCGCAACAAGGGTTGGAGCGGTGTAGATTGCATCCTCGCGAGTCAAAAATTCAGAGAGTGCGACGAGCGAGCGAGCGTTTCGGTCAACCCAAGCGTCCAAGGCTTCTTGAGTCGATGCGATGGTGTTCTCGAGGGAGGTGATTTCGGAGGTGACGTCGTTGAGTTTCTTCACAGGTGAACCTTCACCTGCTGGAATCTGAACTGCTTTTGCCCCGAGTTCTGCAAGGCAAATCTGCACTTCTGCTGCGTGCTGAGTTTGGCATGCAACGGCGACAACGCCTGGGGCGCTGTGGAGGAGAATTTCAGTACCGAGGGCTGCAAAGACACTCTTTGCCTTGCTTGCTCTGGCGGTTTCTCCAACATAGACTTCGAGTCCATCGAAGCCGCCCATGAGTTCAAGGGGGATTTCGAGGGGAGCAAGGCGCTTGAGCACCTGCAGTTGATCGTTGAGCGTTGAGATTGAAGCCTCGCTGTCTCGAATTGTGTCGAGGTATGCGAGTGCGTCGTCGATTTTAGCCTCAAAAGTCTCGGCCAGTGCCTTGGCTTTTGCAGCAGGAACTGGCCCGTCGGTGTTCACGGCGCTGACAGCAGACAGGACGGCTCGAACTTTGGTGAGCAGGGCGCTGGTTTGATTGGCGCCTTCGGTAGAAAGAGCTCGACCAACGCCGATTCCGTCTTGGAACTGGCCATATTCTTCAATGTGAACGCAGGAAAGCGAAGCGCAGACCCTCAGAACGTCTTCCATCTTATCGACGGGAGCCGCCACGGTGAGGCGGGACATTTCTGCGGTTGCGAACATGGGAACAACTCACTGGGAATTTACGGTTTCGAGAAGGTGTGCAACCGCTTTCTTTTGGCGGCCTGCTGCTGAGGATTCGATTGATTCGACGACCTTGTGCCCTTCCTTGGCCACGCCGTCTGCTTCCTTGTTTGCTTCATTGCGAGCAGCGTCGAGGGTGACTTGAGTATCGGCGACCGAGCCATCGGTTGCGTCGGCAACGAGTTGCACGGATTGACGCCGTGCATCTGCTGCGATACGACTGACTTCTGCTTGGGCGTCTGCAAGTTGCTTTTCGGCATCTTGTTCGGCTTGCTTGATTTTACGAAGGACATCGGCCATACCCAATATAATCACCAGCAAATCCGCTGAACGGTAGGGGGTTTATGAGGCTAATGGGGGGCCTCTATCGCCGAAAGGGACCATTCTCGTAACGTTCATTGTTTTGGCTTAGTGCCACGGAATCGACTCGCCATTGCAAACGGCCACAGCAATCGGCCCTGAACTTCTTGGTAGCCAACTTCTTTGATCATCGAGCGATAGTATCCGTTTGTACCGTAATGCGAATAGGTGTTTGCAAGGCCTTTCCAAGGATGGTTTTTGTCTTTTGTGACGTACCGAGCGAGCCATTGAACGACGGTGGCCATCCAAATCCGGCCTGCCAGGCCGTGCAACCAATTGGCTTTTCCAGCGTCACAGATGACAAGTTGTCCGCCAGGTTTGAGCACTCGATAGATTTCTTCAAGCCCCTTGCGTTTGTCTTGAAAATCTCGGAACGAAAACAAACAGAACACAACGTCGTAGGTGTCGTCCGGAAGCGGGATGGCTTCTGCGATGGCTTCAACGTAATCTGCCGGCGCCTCGCCTCGAGCAAGTCGGGCCGCATCCACTCGTTTTTTAGCAACCTTGAGCATTTCAGGAGACGGGTCTAGACAGGTGACTTCCAGCCCGACAAGGTCTTCAGCAAAGGAACCAGGTCCACAACCAACTTCTAGAACTTTCATGCCAGATTCAGCGTGGTTGCGTACATTTCTTCGCCACCTTTTGTCTTGGCCGAAGGTCATGAGCTTGTTGACTCGATCGTAATTAGGAATCGTCGCTTCAAGTTGCGCTTCAAGGACGGTCCAAGCCTCCAAATCAATGCCAGAGGGGTCGTAACCTCCGGTTGCTGCACGGCTTCCCATGATGGTTGCGCACCTGCCGACCTCTTTGGACATGTCGCCAAGCATCTCAACCGCAAACCGGCCGCAGAGCAACTCATCATCAAGCGATACGCTCGACGGTTTCTGGAGTGATTCCTTCTTCTGGCGTCACTCGGAAAACAAGAATTTTCAAATTTTCAGGGGCGTTTCGGAATTTAGAAACAATCATCGAAGTTTCGAAATCAGTACCGATGGTTCGCACTTGGAAGGAAAGCACCATGTCAGCAATGGTCGACAATTCTTGCTTGATGGAAGCGTCAAGCCCGTTCGTGGAGACTGAAATCAACAGAAGACCACGGTGAAGTTGAGCGTGTGCTTGGAGCATGCGCACCATCGCAACCACACGGGCAGGATCTTCACGTTGTAGGAAGAAATCAAGGCTGTCGACAACCGCTCGGAAGTAAGGGCCCAGTGCCATGATTTCGTTGGTGACTTCAGTCAGGTAATCTTGGTTGCTTTCATCGACAAATCGAGTCTGGGCCAAGCGCTGAATATCGGCAAGTTGGAAGCCTTCCAGACGGTATCGACTGGCGAGGAGTTCCCGTTCTAAGACCGTAGAGTTGTACTCTTCTCCAATCGTTCGGACGTTGATGTCCATTGGCCAACTGTACTTTGTGAAGATGCGGATGATTTCGGCTTGCCCTTCGTTGGTAGAGATGTAGAGTGTGTTTTCTGATTCTTCAGCAGGTGAAGTAAATTGCTTTGCGAACAATTCACTTCCAGAACCTGTGTCGGTGAAAGCAATCAATGTGAACCCACGAGGAATGCCACCGTGCATTTCGTTGTCGAACTTCGGTACACCGAACGAACCAACCTTGCTGAAGAACTCTTCATCTTCTGGGTCAAAATCGAATTTGCGTGCCATACTTGTTCACCTCAGTGGATAACGACCTGGCCTCGATCGATTAAATCGGTGCAGTAGAGGTCGAGGTTTGACAGCACCAGTGGCGGTGTTTGGTCCGGCACGCTGAGGACCACAGAGAGAATTTCTCGCTGGCGGAAGGTGTTGATGAAGGTGTGAAGGTACTCAGCGAGGATCCGGTCTTCATTGTAAATCGCCAGTGCGTTGACGCTGTCGAGGAACACAAAGTTTCGTTCAGAAGAGATTGTACGAAGAATGTATAGGGTTCTAAGCAGAACGGATTCGAGCATGATTGGGCTGTCGACGAAGTGGATGTTGGGGTATGGCACATCGGTACCGCCAAGGATGCCGGAAGAGACTAGATCGATGAATTGGATGTTGGAGACATCCATTCCGATGGATTCGAATGCTTGAATAATTTCCACAGCCCCTCGGTTAGCGCTGATGTAAACGCCACCCATCTCGAACATCTGCATCAATGGAATCAT
>DUKM01000055.1:16730-25787 GCA_013329255.1 Candidatus Poseidoniaceae archaeon
CTGTTGAGCGCCACTTCGGTAAGTTGTTCTGCAATTCGTTGATCCAGTTCAAACATAATCATGACCCCCATCGCGAGGTTTTATCGCTTTGTGCGCCCCATTTGAGCATTGGTGTGAGCATGACGCCGAGGGGCGTGAGTTCGATAGCGTGCTTCGCACGGCTGTGAGAAGTACCACGCATCTTGACAACTTGGAGGAAACGAAGCAAGTGCCCCATTCGCTCGACGTCACCCATCACGATGATGCCGTCTGCAATCGCTTCTTCAACACCAAAAGAGGACCAGTGAGCGTTTTCTGTTGCAGAGGTAATTTCAGAGATGAGGATGGTGGTGCATCCGAGGGTTGCGAGTTTCTTTCCAAGGGTGAACAAGAAATCACGGATCAATTGCTCTGATTTAATTTTGTAACAAAGCGTAGTGACCGAGTCGATAACAAGACGCGTGACACCGATGGTGTTGACAATGTCGACAATCGCTTTGATGAGGGCGTGAACGTCATCAAGTTCGAACGAGGCTTTTTCCAAACCAAGCCACGAGTAAAGGACGTCCATATCAAAAACGTTGATCAGGCCAGAATCGACCATGTTCATGTCAAAGAAAGCGTATTGGCGGATGTTTTCGAGCAGCTTCACGGATGGCTCAGTTGCAGTAAAGTGGGCACAAGCCTCACCTGCAAGTGCGCCGCGAACAAGAAACTCCATGCCCAGCGTGGTTTTTCCAGAACCACAAGTTCCTGCAGCAAGCACAGTGGAGCCGTAGGGGATTCCACCGCGCAAGATCTCATCCAATCCATGAATACCTGTGACGCATCGGTCGCGGGTGTAAACGGCGGCTGGCTGCATGGGAATCATGACCAACCAACCGGCTCGGGTTCATCAAGCAATCGCCCCAAAGGTATCGAAGCCCGTCATTGATGTTGTGAAGGCAGCCAGCCGTCAAACATCGCCCGGTGAAGGAACTTGTTCGATGAACCAAGAATCAATCGTTGTTGAATTACCGTTCCATGCCAGGGATTGGCCGGTCACCATGAACAAGGTAGTATCGCCACCCCATTCGGCCCTGAACATATCGTAAGGGCGTGCTTCGTCAACTTGAGTGTAGCGAAGTTTGAGCACACCCTGTCCATCGCCCATCCCATTAAACATTCCAACACCCAAAAATCCTTCAATGCCAAGGTCGATAATTTGGGAAGCATTCCCGGTCGCTTGAGAACTTGGATCGCCCGTCAACAACAGGGTGCTTTCACCCGCAATTACACCTTCTTTGAACAGGTAATCAGAGTTCATTCCAGTGGAGGTATGATTCAACGACCAACCTCGAAGAGAGATGGCGAAGTCATTTGGATTATAGATTTCAATCCACTCCGGTCCACCGCTTGCTGGGCGGGTCATAAGTTCAGTAATCTGCAGGTCATTGTTGAGGCGTCCACCGCGATGAACTTCAAGGACGATTTGCCATGTTTCCCCATCTTGAATGAACTGCCGATTTGCGGTCGAAGATGCGGAGGCGGTTCTGCGTTCGGTACCTCCATCAAACAACATCAAACCAATGCGAGTCGAAATGTTGCTCGATACGACTTCAATGGTGAGGTGAATCGAAAAGCCTTCGTCGAGTCCCAATCCATCGATCATCCCTCCTTCTGTAAGGTTCTGTATGGCGTTGATTTTCAAGACATCAAGCGCTCCGTTCGTCACCAAACCTGCTTGTACCCGCCCGTCATTAAGCGCCACAGCGGACCGTTCGTGCCAATTGGAAGTGGCGTTGGCATAGTCCATGCCGGTGCCGTTGGCAGGAACAAACCATCCTTCATCTGAGGTTAAGCGATCTAAACCTTGCACTGCTGAGCGGTCCAAACGGTCCACTGCTGGGTCGTTCGAACCCATTTGCAACTGCGCTAACGCCAAAAAGGCCGTCAAGATCATGAGAAATAAGGTGAACGCTGATAGGAATTCAATCACTGCTGTCAGGGCTGTTTCGTCTCGTTCAAGTGAACGAACACCCCTGCTTCGCATGATTTGTTGTGGTGTTCGACGCTTCAAGAGGTTGCCGCATGGAGCAGCAGGAGAATGTAAGATTCGGGGGTTCTTGCCCCCTTCGGGGGCGATGAGTCTTTGAATCCCCCCTGCGAGGCGTCATGTAATGTCGAACCGGACGCAACCATCAAGCGGCCAAAAAACGAGCAGTCTTTCTATGGTGCTCTTGCTCCTCTTGGCATCGCTCACGGGACTTATGACGCTGCCCGCAGCAAGTGCTTCAGAGAGCGGCGACGTGGCCTTACTTGAGACGATTACACCCCTCCCCGATTCATGGGGATCCTCTTGGGATCCTATGTCCTTTGAAGTGACAGTTGCCAATCAAGGCCTTGGCACGAGCACCAACCGGGCGACCAAGTGGTACGTGTGCGAAGGTGACGTGACCGGACCAGTCTGTAAGTCCGCATACGATGCAAGCGGTTCGTTCACCCTTTCCAATCTGTTTGCAGGGGCCACGGCCAACATAACCGCTGATGCACAATGGAACCCGTCGGGGGATGAAGGTACCTTTACCGTCGTCTATGCTTTTGATTTAACCGACCAAGACACAACCGATGACATGTTGACCTTCAACATCAACCTCACTCGCTCATACGTGGACCTTTCCGTCAACACGGCGCACAACCCACTTCTGGCCCTCCAAGGCACGGCAACATATGGTGGAAACATCATCCTCAACACTGGAGTGGACTACGTCCTTGATGCAAAGGGCCTGATTAATTCCTGTGGAACTTGCAACCTCGAGGCTACATTGGGTTGGCAAATGTGGACTGCTGGGGAAAACCCGGTGCTTCTCAGCGATGCCTACACCGTCGTGACCAACCTACCATCTTGGGGTGGTCAATCCCCATTCACACGATCTCTTCCGGCTCTAAACAGCACAACTGAGGGGCAATTCACCTTGAAGTGGGGCTTGTTTGGCAGCACAGGGACGCCTTACGGTGATCTAGATTCCAGCAACGATGTGACTTCAATCACAATTGTATTTGATGACACAATTGACCTTCAAGCCACCTCGATGTTCCCCGCCCATGATGCAAGTTCCGTCAGCTACTTTTACGGCGAGAGCATGGTCAGCACCACGATTTCAAACCTTGGAAATAAGACTGTAGAAACAGTTCGCGTTGCATTCCAGATTTACGACCCAATCGGTGAAGTGGAGTTTGAAGCCATATGCATGCTCGAAACCTTCCTCCCCGGTGAAACAAGATCTTGCTCGTTCAACATTACCGCCATCGGGGCCGACCGCACGTTGACCCTGCAAGTTCCGTCCTCCCATAACGAGGGCAATGAAGACAAGTTCAGCAACAACGCTTTGTCTGAAATTACAGATTTGGTCGCAGGGGCCATCAATGCGAACATCGACCAAGCAAGCGCAATTGGCACTTACACTACGGGAGAAGCCATTCAAATGAGCGCTCGAACAAGTTCGACCGCTGCTGGACCACTCAATTACTCTTGGTGGGTTTCCAGCATCATCAACCTAGGCTACGGCCCTGAACTGAATGTTTCCGGTGGAATCCTCGGCCTTGGCGATCACATAGTAACGCTAATGGTGACCGACGTCTTTGGGGAATTAGAATCAGTTCACAAGGACATAACAGTCTATGATTACGTCTCGCTCGATAACGGAGCGTTGTTCACGGGCCAGGCTGTCACCCGCTCTTCGGCATACCTGCAGTACGAGTCGTCCTTGCCCGTTCTTGGGACATCCTATGGTATCGGAGAAGGAAAAGAACCCTTACTCATGCTTTCGTTCGAGATCCTTTCAACCGTTGACGATTCTCCAGAAGTCGGCATGGATTGGATGGAAATCCAACTTAACATGACCGAGTTGCTTCCAGAAAACATTCCACTCGAAACCGTGGATGTGCGTTACTTACCAAGCTTAGACGATTACATCTGGACCTACCTTGATCAGTACGCGATAAACGAAGACGGTACCTTTGATGTGACCCTCACAACAAACGGCGTGATCCTCATCATCGGTGAATCACCACCAGCGAACCTCAGCACTGGCCCAATCACCAGCACACAACTCGAGGGTGGCCAACTCATGCTCAACTGGACCGCTGCGGGAGATTCAAACAACCCCTACATTGGAGGTTGGAACATCTACAAACTCCTCCTTGTACAAGAAGCAGGAACCCTCTTCCCAAATCCGGCAAACGGTGTGAATGAGTTCATCTGGAAGGAATTGACCTCCGATACACTCGCCGCTACAATCGACCCTTCGGGCGAAAACTGGACCGACCCGACGCCGCTTGGAACCGGAGATTGCGCTTCATACGCCATCATGCCTGCAAGCCGTGAAGGTGCCCCTGACTTCCAACACATCAACGTCAGTCTTGATGAAAACGGCCAAGCCACTGCTTTCTGCGGTGATGCAGTGCCACCGGTTTCCAGCATCAGTAATTTCCAATCCACCTCCACCTTCACCAACGACACTGAGTGCTACAAAGTCGACAATGATTGGAACATGTGCTATGAATTGAACCTCACTTGGACATGGCCTGAGGATGAACCCAATGGCCAGTTGTTCTGGAACCTTTACCAAATTGAACAGCAGCCAAAAGACATCGATTTGCGATTTTTAACACCGATTGTCAGCAACATTCCCTCCACACCGGGAGAAATGGGGTATTACAACCAAACAGGCCAAGAGGACGCAGACTTGCGCCCTCTGAGAGCGTATTACTTCATTCTGGCACCTGTTGATTCGGTCGGCAACGAGCAAACGCTAGCAAACTACCCCTCACCAAACGTGGAACGAGTGTTCATCGAAGATGATTGGTGGGCCTTCAATCAACACTCGATCCCTGAACCCAAACCCGAAGCTGAGCCGCCCCTTGGCGTTGCTTGGCTGGGCACACTCAACGAATATATGCAAGATGATGAATTCACAACAACTGGCATTGCATCCTTGGTGGTGCTGGTGCTTTCCATCATCTGCTTGCCGCTGCTGTTGCAAAAGCGAAAGCGATTGAAGCGGGTCATTGCCGCACGAAGCCGCCGAAGTGGCATCCAATCGACGGCAGACGAGTTTGATGACTTCTTTGAATGAAGTCAACTGTGGCGCGGCAGGGGAGATTCGAACTCCCGAGGTGAGACACCACTGGATTAGCAATCCAGCGCAATGGCCAGGCTATGCGACTGCCGCAGACAAAGCCGGCGACCGATGAAGCAGTCATGAACATGACGGTGGAGACTGGATGACCCATCATCAAGTCAAATGGGGGACTGAGCCTTCAAAGAGGCCCAAGAGGACCAAGCCAAGAAGACGGTGGTACGCACACCAGAACGAGGGCGAGGTGCATCCATCCGAGGTAATACAACGAGCGGAAGAAGGATTTCGCAGCTTTTGGCATGCGCCCATTTTCATCAAGTTCTTCCAGTGGATCAATGTCCCAAACTGATTTTGCATACCATGCGGTCAACCCTCCGGCAATGAAGGCCCAAAGCAGAGGTAAGCCTGAACTTGGCCAAAAGCATGGGACGCTACCGAGCATAAACAAGCACAGGCAGTAGGCTTTGGAGAGAAAAATGGTATGCTCTGGACCTCTTACTTCGTTCATCATCGGAACTTCTGCTTTTGCGTATTCCCCCGAGCGGTACAGAGCCAAAGCCCAGAAATGCGGTGGAGTCCAGAAGAAGATAAGGGCAAAAAACAACCATGGTACAGGGGAGCCGAGCGCAAGAGGGTTCAATCCTTCCAAAATGGAATCGCCTGCTGCTGCGGCCCAGCCAATCAGGGGCGGTGTCGCACCTGCAATGCCACCGATGACAATGTTCTGAGGTGTCCGTCGCTTCAACCACATCGAATAGATGAGGACGTAGAAGAACACAGAGAAAAACGACCAAAAGGCTGCTTTCCAACTGACGATGAAAAAGAGTGAAGAACCAAGAACAGCAATGGTCGTTCCGAACACCAAAGCCCCACGGGCTGAGATGTGCCCTTGCGGCACAGGTCGATTCTTGGTCCGCCTCATCAGTGGATCAATATCTGCATCATACCACATGTTGATGGCGTTTGATCCACCAGCAGAAAGGGTGCCTCCGACTACAGTGATGAGGATGGTGAACATGGTATCAGTCCATGTTCGCTCGAGGGGTGTCACCAAATCATGAACGAGGATTGCACAAATGGCAGTCACCTGCAACAGAACGATCACTCGTAACTTCATCAATTGACGAAACACATTGAACCATCCCGGGTGCGGGGTCTGAACCACCTCATCAACACCCAAATCCATGACTACTCCTCCTCGGGAAGGGCGTTAGCGTTTGATTCAGAAATGCGCATGCTAAACAACGCCATGGAGGCAATCAATAACCCAGTGATGCCGACGACCAAATGAAGCAAAGAAATCCATTCAGGGAAGCTGTCCATCTTTGCAGCAACGATGTAGGTTCCACCGATCATGACATTGAGCATCCAAAACCCTGCGGTCACATCGGTGATTCGCCCAAATGCAGGGGTTGCACCGTGTTCCCTTGCTTCGGACCGTATTCTTGCCGAACCTGCAACAAGAACGAGTCCCACAATTAGAGCGCCGAACCGGTGCACCATTTGCACCAAAACGCCTGGCCCATCAAATGAAGGCAGAACACTTCCGTTGCATGTCGGCCAACCGGTTGGGAACCCAACTGAGCACCCTTGATTGTATTGACCTCCCGCAGTCGAAGAGACCCATGCGCCAAGGATGAGAAGCGTAAACACAGAGCCAACCATGGCGTTCACGCGACGCTTGTTGGCGGCAATGAAGGCTTTTGGAAGTTGGAACAAAGGGTGTGTCGAACCCTCTTTTGAACGCATTTCCATGTGTTGGAAAATGAAAGCGGCTGAAAAGATACAGGCCATCGAAAGGTGAAGCGCCACCGACCAATCTGCATTATCAAAGAACACTGTCAATGCGCCAGCAGTAGCCTGAAGAATCAGCATAATTCCTGCAAAAAGAGCCAACTTGTACGCCCGATCCCCGTAAGCGGAACGGCGGGAACGAAGCAACAAGGCATTGAACAAGACAGGCAGTGCAATCACTCCGACCATCGCCCTGTGAATCCATTCTGTAAAAATTTCAAAGGTGGTGTAGCGGTGATCTGCGCCTCGTGAATCGATCTCCTCAGGGTAGGCTTCCCAGTAGGTGGCTTGCTCCTCGGTGGAGATGTCAAATCCCCAAGTTCCGAAGCATTGAGGCCAATCGGGGCACGACTCACCTGCGTCGTTGATGCGGATTGTACCGCCTGCTACGATGATGACCAGAGCCATCCCCAACAAAACAAGAGGGAGGGTTGAGGGGCGACGCCACCATACTGCCTCCATGGGTGAAGGTGAGAGGGGACCCCTTTTGAACACATTCCTACACCCTTACATCGTGGGTAGAATACAAATCTGGCGCTCGTTGCTGCTGGTCGTGGTTCTGCTCGCTTCCAGTGGTTCGGTTTTATCCCAAGCCAAAGCCGATGAGTCCCTCTTGGACCAAGAAGGCGTTACACTCGATGTCCTTTTGCTCGATGAAGCGTGCTTGGAACAAGAGGCTTGTGAGCCAGTTCGACCTGAACACTTTGTGGAATACTTCGGAGCGGATTGGTGCGAACCTTGCAAGGTGCTCGATCGTGATTTAGACGCTCTGGTCGACAATGAGACCTTTGTAATGCGCCATCACCCTTCCCCAGCCGATCTCTCTTACAACACCGACTCCTATCAGCGATTCAACAGAATGTACAGATTATTGTTCCTGCCGAGTTTGATTCACAACGGAGGTGGACTGCTCACAGGCACAAGTCAAGCGCAAGACCTAGGGCGTGTAATCAGCAACAGCACGACCGAATTTGAAGGGCTAAGTGGGGTGTCAGTGAGCAACGGTACGCTGGCATGGAACACCTCGATCAACGGCACAGTCACCGTTTGGCGATTGGCCGATGTCGCCCATGAAACGGAACCCTACATCCACAACGACATGGTGGTTGGAGCCTTGCACTTCAACTCGACAGCTCGACAAGGAAACATCAGTGAATTGCTATCCATGAACGGGACCGGGCTTGTTGTGATGTTGGAAACCGATGGAGTACGAAACTTGACGGTGAAATCTGAAACACCTGCTGCTGGTTTGGATTTGATTGAAAACGAAGATAACGGAGTCATTTCCACGTTGGAATCGCAGCCAAGAGGCACCATCGCCCTCGCTGCCACCTTTGTCCTGTTGCTTCTTTTAACCCCAGCGTTGCTCATGTGGAAAAACACCGTATCGGCCTCAAAGAGCCGGGGTACCGAGCAGGAATAGGCCTTCTTTCGCTGCTCTTTGCGTGGGTTAGGTTCAAGAAGAGTAGGCAGTACGGCAGGATGCGGCACTGTCGCAGGTCATCTCTTATGGTCAAGCCAGCACGACTCCACACCCGCTTCGAACGAGCCCGTATCATTGGTGCACGAGCACTCCAAATCGGAATGGGCGCTCCACTTTACGCCAACGAGGAAGTTCTACGTGAAGCATTCATGGAAGAACTCGTTTCCCTTTACGGTCTTGAAGAAGCATCGGTCCGCTTCGTGTTGGACCCGCTCAAGATTGCGCTCTACGAATACGAGCACGAATTGATTCCAATCGATATCGATCCACACTTGGATTGAATCTTATTGACCAAGTGCAAACCCGTAAAACTCGGGATTCCCAACATCTGGGATTGCGTCACGCTTGACAAGCATCGTTCGTACAGCCCATAGATCAACAAACACTCTGTATTTTGTGGTTGCATCAAGATAATCAACACCACTCGAACCGCCTGTACCCATTCTGCGGCCAATCATGCGTTCTACCATCCTTGCATGCGCTGAACGGAACAACAGCATCGATTGCTCAAGGCCTACGAAAGAATCGATGAGCCGTCGAGGCCAAGAAAGGAGTGGAAGTTCAGGATAAGATTCAATGAACAACAATCCAGCCCTCGAACGGGACACAATGCCTTCGGGTTTGAGGAACGAAGTGGCTTGTTCTGTCGCAGCTTCAATGCGGGGCCGAACTTGTTCTTCA
>DUKM01000015.1:0-1766 GCA_013329255.1 Candidatus Poseidoniaceae archaeon
ACGAACATCATTCGAAACAAGGACGGCGGAACTCACATGACTGGGTTGCGAACCGCTTTGACCAGCAGCATCAACAGCTACGCCAAGAAACGCAATTTGCTCAAGGGCGATGCGTTAACGGGTGACGATGTCAGAGAAGGATTGGCCGCAGTGGTCAGCGTAAAGCACCCAGATCCGTCCTTTTCATCCCAAACGAAGGATAAGTTGGTCAGCAGTGAAGTCACGGGGATCGTCCAGACGATCGTCTACGAAAAGTTGAGTGAATTTTTCGAAGAAAACCCCAGTGTAGCAAAACAAGTGGTTGACAAAGCACTCCTCGCCTCCAAAGCACGCGAAGCGGCTCGTAAAGCAAGAGATTTGACCCGTAGAAAAGGGGTTCTTGAGGGTGGTGGTCTGCCTGGCAAACTTGCAGATTGCCAATCACGCGATCCAAGCGAGTGCGAAGTTTACCTCGTGGAAGGTGATTCCGCAGGCGGTTCGGCCAAGACTGGTCGCGATCGACGCATCCAAGCCATCTTGCCTTTGCGCGGTAAAATTCTCAACGTCGAACGCCAAAAGCACAACATTGCCAAGGTGTTCCAAAACAACGAAATTCAGACCATGATTCGGGCCTTCGGTGCTGGTGTAGGCAACAACCCCGATGATGAAGGGTCGTTTGACCCAGAAAAGTTGCGCTATTCGAAGATCATTCTCATGACTGACGCAGATATCGACGGTGCCCACATTCGCACGCTCATGCTGACCTTCCTCTGGCGCTTCATGCGCCGTGCCATCATGGAAGGCCACGTGTACATCGCACAACCCCCGCTCTATCAGTTGAGCAAGGGTCGCGTCAACAAATATGCGTTTTCGGATGAAGAGCGCGACGCAATTGTCGAAGAGTTGCGCGGCGACAACCCCAACACCAAAATTGGCGTCCAACGTTACAAGGGTCTTGGTGAAATGAACCCAGAACAACTGTGGTCCACCACCATGGACCCCGAAACACGCACCATGCTCAAGGTCACCGTCAAGGAAGCTGAAGAAACAGATCGCATGTTTGAAATTCTAATGGGTGAGGATGTTCCTGACCGAAGGGCGTTTATTGAACGCTACGCAAAGGAGGTGACCAACCTTGACATCTGATGACACTGAAGAAACCCAAGACGAAGAAGCAATGGCGCCAGCAGGCAACATGCTCAACCATTCACTCAACCACGAAATGAAGACTTCATACATCAATTACGCCATGTCCGTGATCATTGGACGCGCTCTACCTGATGCACGAGACGGTCTCAAACCTGTTCATCGCCGAGTTCTCTATGGTATGTTCGAAGGCGGCCACACTTCGGAAAAGAAGTACAGTAAATCCGCTCGTTCAGTCGGCGAAGTGATGGGTAAGTACCACCCTCACGGTGATCAATCCATTTACGATACCATGGTGCGAATGGCGCAAGAATTCTCGCTTCGTTACCCTTTGATTGACGGCCAAGGAAACTTCGGCTCGATCGACGGTGACCCGCCTGCAGCAATGCGATACACTGAATCTCGATTGGACCGCATCGCTAAGCACATGCTCGAAGACATCGAAAAGAAAACCGTTGACTTCCAGCCGAACTTCGACGACTCAGAGCAAGAACCAACGGTTCTGCCCGCACGCCTCCCTAACCTCTTGCTCAACGGCAGCGACGGTATTGCGGTCGGCATGGCAACACGCATCCCTCCTCACAACCTCACCGAGGTCGCAGGAGCAATCCATCTGCACGTCAGTCGTATTTTGGAAGAAG
>DUKM01000015.1:2181-4869 GCA_013329255.1 Candidatus Poseidoniaceae archaeon
ATCGATATGTACACGCATGGAAAAGGAAAATTCCACGTTCGCTCCCTTTGCGAGGTGTTTGACGACAGCGATGGAAAGAAAATCATCATCACTGAAATCCCCTACCAAGTCAAGAAGGCTGACATGCTTGTGCATATTGCTGAACTTGTCAACAAGGGAACAGTCATCGGTATCCGTGATATCCGTGATGAATCTTCGAAGGAAGGTATCCGAGTTGTAATCGAAGTGAAGAACAACGCAGATCCACACGCCGTATTGAACCAGTTGTTCAAGTCAAGCCGCCTCCAAGAGTCCTACTCTGCCAACGTGATGGGGATCCTTGATGGGCGCCCCGTTTTGCTGACCTTACCGGTGATGCTCGACACCTATGTCAAGCACCGTGAAAGCATCATTGAACGCCGCGCTCAGTTTGACTTGGAGAAAGCCCAAGCTCGGGCTCACATCCTCGAAGGCCTCGTCAAGGCACAAGATCGAATCGACGATGTCATCGCTGCTGGAAAAGCCAGTTCAAGCCGTGAACAGTTTGAATCTGTGCTCCATGGCACTCAAACCATGCCAGGTATTGCGGTCTTCTCCTTTACGGAAGCACAGGCTAAAGCCATCGCTGAGCGAAGGCTCTACCAATTGAGCCGACTCGACGTTGAGAAGGTACAGAATGAATACTCCGAATTGCAACTCAAGATTTCAGACCTTGAAGACATCATTGGCTCTCGCTCCCGCAGGTTGAGCATTCTGCTCGAAGAACTTGACGTGATGGTCGAACGCCACGGCGATGAACGCCGCTCTTACATCGATCCAATGCCTCTCTCCATGGACAGAGAGGACCTCATCGAAGAACGTGCAATCGTCATCTCACTGTCAGATGATGGATACATCCGTCACATGCCTGTTGAATCCTTCAGGGTACAAAACCGTGGAGGAAAGGGCTTGAAGGGTGTTACCACAAAAGACGAAGACTTCCCGAAATCAATTCTTACGTGCTTCAGCAAAGACCGACTGTTGATCTTTACCGACCAAGGGCGAGTCTACGGGCTCAAGGCATGGGAAACTCCGATGGGCAGCCGGCACAGCCGTGGAACGCACATCCGCAACGTCATCGAACACATTCGTGAGGATGAACGAGTGGTCACCATTCTGCCGATCTCGAAGGAACTGCAAGAAGAGCCAGAAGGGCATTTCTTGATTTTCGCCACCCATGAGGGTATTGTGAAGCGATCAAAACTCGAAGATTACACACGCATCAATAAAAACGGAAAGTACGCATTGAAGTTCAAGTCTGCAACCGATACGCTCGTTGCTGTTCGTGAAGCTACCGATGAAGATCACGTTGTTCTTGTCTCCAAGATGGGACGTGCATGCCGGTTCCAACCAAGTTACACAAAGACCGCTACAGACGGCACAGTGAGCATAACCGTCAAGGTTCAAGGCAGGGTTACCGCAGGTGTCCGAGGCATGAGCCTCAAACAGGGTGACGCTGTTGTTGGCATGATTGCAACGTCCAATGAAGAGACTTCAGTCCTCACTCTATCCAAGTACGGAATGGCAAAGCGCAGCCGACTCGGAGATGGAGAAATGCATGACCTCCTCGATGAAAACGGCAACACGACTGTTGACAATAATACGCAAAAAATCAAGCAATATCGGGATGGTTACCGCAAGACAAGCCGTGGTGCTGGTGGCGTTTTAACCATGAAGTTAGATGTCGACCACGGCGACGAAATTGTTCGTGTTCACACGATCCCTGACGACCTCGATCAGTTGTTCTTGCTAACCTCCAAAGGAATGATGATTCGTGTACGTGCCAACCAAACGAAGGCCACATCCGGAAAAGCAACCAAGGGGACTCGTGTCATGGAACTCAGAAACAAGGATAAGGGCGGTTTCACTGATGAAATCATCTTCTCTGCACGCCTTCCATCGATTTTGGTGGAAGATGAATTCGATGCCATGGACACCGACAACGATGGTGTTGTCTCAAGAGAAGAATTTGAGGCTGCACAGGCCGTTGAAGCGTTAACATCTGGCGAAGAAGAGTGATGCTCGCGCAGCGACGCCTTCAAACATGACTCCTGTTTGTGGTGGAGTGCACGGGCTTGTCTTCAGGCCAGCAAGGTGATGTTACATGGATGAGCGTTCATTGATTTATGATTGGAATACCGTCGAATACGACATTGCCCGAAACCCGGCTAACCACCCGCACGGTGTATGGTTTGATGACGAAACACTTCGCGATGGTCTACAAAGCCCCAGTGCGCGTAACCCGACCATCGAGCAGAAACTCGAACTGCTGACCTTCATGGAAGATCTCGGTATGCAAAAAGTCGATCTTGGGCTGCCCGGTGCTGGTCCCTTCCATCTTGAACACATCGAAGCAATGGTTGCGCACATCATCGATAATGATTTCAAAATCAGCCCCGGTGCTGCTGTTCGAACCCTCATGGGTGACATTGAACCGCTTGTTGAACTCCAACAAAAATACGGAGTCCCCATCCAAGCGAGTGCCTTCCTGGGCACAAGCCCAATCCGACAATACACCGAAGGTTGGACAATGGAGAAGTTGTTGTCCACCATGGAAAAAGCCGTCTCATACGCCGTTGACAACGATGTTCCTGTCATGTTTGTCACCGAAGACACCACGCGTTCCAAACCTGAAGATGTCAAGCAAATTTACCTCCGAGCCATGGAACT
>DUKM01000015.1:5249-6227 GCA_013329255.1 Candidatus Poseidoniaceae archaeon
TTGCTCAATTTCATCGATGAAGAAGTCATCAAAGACGGCGGTTACAAGCGCCATGAAATCGAAGTGAACTGGCACGGTCACCAAGACCGTGGCCTCGGTGTCGCCAACAACATTGCTGCGGTTGAGGCTGGGGCAGATGTCATCCACGGTACTGCCTTGGGTGTTGGCGAACGAGCGGGCAACGCTCCTTTGGATCAAACGCTTGTCAATCTAAAGCTGATGGGCGTGATCGATAACGACCTCACCAAGCTTGATGCCTACGTCAAGAAGGCCCACGAATACATCGAAGTCCCGCTCCCACGGAATTATCCCGTGTTCGGTGAAGACGCCTTCGAAACGGGTACAGGTGTTCACGCCTCAGCCGTAATCAAGGCCATGAGAAAGGGTGACGATTGGCTCGCAGACCGGGTCTATTCGGGCGTTCCTGCTGGTGATTTTGGACTAAAGCAAGTGATTCGTATTGGTCACATGGCCGGTCGATCGAACATCATATGGTGGCTTGAACAAAACGGCTACGAAGCGGAGGACGACCTCGTCGCTCATCTGTTTGAAGTGGCAAAGAGCCAACGAAGGAACATGACCGATGAAGAAGTTCAGGCAGCCGTGTCCGACTTCAAGGCGTGATTACGCCTCGTTTTCTTCTTCAGGTTCAGCAAAAGCATCTTCTGAGGCTTGATGCAAGGTCGGCTTTGAGCCAACCCATTCGGAATCAACACCGCCACCGCTCCATTCCCCATCGAGCGCAACTTCATCAATTTCAGTTTCTTCACGCCACACCTCATCGTTTTGAGAGCCACAGACAAGAAATCTTCCATTGGTGTCGATTTGGTCTTGAAGCAGGCCAATATGCTTGGAAATCGGTAAAAAGTGACCCACCGGCATGCCTGCGGCTGTAAAAGGGTTGGTTGCGGCACCGATCACAAGTCCATCCTCTGGGGCAACAATATCCACGGTGAGGCCAGGGTTTGCGGGGTCGGA
>DUKM01000046.1 GCA_013329255.1 Candidatus Poseidoniaceae archaeon
ACCACTTCGTGGCCTTCAGCATCGAGTTGGGCGATGATGGCTTTGATGTTGTGCCTGGCCCACGCCGTGATCGAAGAGCCAAGGTCTCGATGCGTGAATCGATAAAACCCACTGGCAAAAACGCCGTAGAATGAATTCATCAGGATTTTTACCGCATATTGCATCGAATCATGAAACGCCATGACCGCTGTTTCTTGGTTTTCCTTGGCGATCTTCAACGAGGCTTTGTGTTGGTCGCGTTGCGCCATCAAATCTTCCAATAACGCGGGCACCAAGCCTTTGCGAACCGATTGGTCGCGGAATCTTGCACCGGTCGGAGCCGTATGGACCGGCTCGCCTTCCGCAGGCTGGTCGGTTTGAACCGGGTCGATGCGGGTTGTGTAGCAGATGTTGTGCCCAATCATGATTGAGGGGTACATGCTTTTGAAATCGAGCACAGCGATCCATGGGTGAAGCCCTGCTGCAACCTCGTGAACATAGCCCCCGGTAATTTGGCCTTCTTTGGCTTGGGCTGAGCCTGTAAGAGGCACAGCAACGCCTTCGTTGTCAGCGAGTCGAATCACAAGCGAATCAATCAGTTGGCTGGTGCTGCCGTTTGCTGCGGCATCGAAGGTCACCTTCGCTACCGCCGCCACCGCTTCCTTGCGTCGAATCACCTGCAGTTCTCCAAGAATATCGAGCGGTAAGGCGGCATCTCGAATGCAGTATTCGAGAACTACATCTGGCCGAGCAGCCCATTCTTCGTCCATCTTAGAGGCGTCAACGTCCATCTTGTGTTTGTCTTGTTGATCTGGAAACAGAAGGTTGCTGATGAAGGAAAGCGTTTCTCGTTGAGGTCGGAGCGCCATGCGGGCTTGCCACCACGTATCGACAACGGTGCGTCCAGCTACATTCCAAGCCCGAGAAGATTGCCTGCGGGGAAACAACCCCCAGCGAGTGCGTTTTGCTTCAGACTCGGTTTGTTGTACGCGCCCCCAGCCGAAAAGCAGGGCTCTTCTTCGCCAGTCTTTGGAACGGGCATGAACGCCCATTCGGTCGTTGAGTCGCGGCAAGTCGAAGTTGTCAATGTTGTAGCCCGTGATGATGTCTGGGTCTTGACTTCTCACCACAAGTGTCAATTCTTCCATTATTTTTGTTTCTTCACCAACAAAGGAAAACGTCTCTCGGTGACCGGTGGACATGTCTTCAATCACCGCTGCCGCACACAGCACGGTTTCGTGGGCGATGCTGGTTTCCAAGTCGAACGAGAACACCTTGTAAGGAACAGGGAAGGGCTCGCTTGCCTGAAGGTCTTCAAGCGTACAGACAACGGTGCAATCAACGGCGTAACGGCCCGCCCCACCGGCAGCGCGAACGGCTCCAATCAGCGAGAGGTCCTCGTCCTCATCTTGACGACGATCGATGATTTCCCCTGTCAGAGAGAGGTGCATGCCCAAGCCCTCATCGAGGAAGAGGCGGTTGAGAAACGGTATGTCGCCGGAAAAAATTTGCCAACTTTGTTTTGAGAGTGTTTTCCGCAGCGATGGAACAACAAACGGCTGGCGAACGGTGACGGTCCAAACGGGTCGAACGCCCAAATCTGTCAACTTCATGATGGGGCCGGTGACGTTGGTCACATCCTCCATCGCCTCGACGTGAGCGAGCCGCTCGTGAACGTGATCTGGCACCTCCATGCCTTCGTCCCAGACCATCAATGGTGAAATTTCGAAGGTTGGGCGAAGCCCGTGGACAAGGGCACAAATTGACGCGCCCTCTTCAGTACGACCAAACAATTCGAGAACCGTTGCAGGCTCAGTTGAGCCGTTTAAGCCGTCGACCGAATGGTAACGTCCACTGACGACCCCCATCCTGCCTTCAAATTGCATCTGCTCCCCCAATGTTGGGCGGCCGAGCCATCCTATGGCACTTCGCTTTGGAAAAGAACTGCAACACTGGCAAAACCGCCACCATCATCATCAAACGCGGCAGGAATGCTTGAAAGCCCGACCTACATGGGCAAGAATGCCGTAGGCATGGTGAAGAAAATGAGTGAAGAAATTGATTGGGACAGTTTGACTTTTTCTTTAACAGCCACCGACACGATGTACCTCACCGAAACATCGGCCACTGAACCGTGGATGCCGGGGTCCTTGCGTCCCTATGGCCCCATTGAAATGTCACCAGCCGCTGGCGTCCTCAATTACGGCCAAGGCCTGTTTGAAGGCATGAAGGCTTACCGCACCTCAAAAGGTCGAGTCGTCTTTTTCCGCCCAGAAGAAAACGCCCGCAGAATGCAACGCGGTGCAGATCGATTGAAGATGCCCCCTGTGCCAGAATCGGTGTTCATCGATGCAGTCGAGCAGTGCGTTCAAGCCAACCTTAGGTGGCTGCCCCCTACCGGAAAAGGAGCCATGTATGTGCGCCCACTCTTGATGGGATCCGGTCCAATTCTCGGCGTTGCTCCTGCACCGTCCTACACCTTCCTCGTCTACGTTACACCTGTTGGACCGTACTTCAAAGGCGGCGTAACTGCAATCGATTTGCTGATTTCAGAAGAATACCATCGCGCCGCTCCAGGTGGCTCTGGTGGTGTGAAAGCAATTGGAAACTATGCGCCCGGCATGATGCCAAGTCGTAAAGCCAAGAAAGCAGGGTATGCTGAAGTGATATATTTGGATGCTGAAACGCACTCTTATGTTGAAGAAGTGGGCGCTGCTAACTTCTTTTGCGTCAAAGATGGCGTGCTCTACACGCCTGAACTCACCGGTACAATCCTCCCCGGTATCACACGGAACTCGATCATCGAACTCGCCCGCCACAACGGCATTGAAGTGGTTGAAACAAAGGTTGAGGCTACGTTTGCTATGGACGCCGATGAAGCGTTCTGCTGCGGTACGGCTGCTGTCATTTCACCCATTGGTTCGATCACAAAGGGCGAAACCAAAGCCATGTATGGGAACGGTAAACCCGGTGCCATCACTCAACAATTATACACTCAACTTGTCGGTATTCAGAATGAAGATGAAGAAGACATCTTTGGCTGGCTGCACGAAGTTCCTCGTTGAGGATCAGCGCTTTTTGAAGCCCGAGCGCTTCTTGGAATTGGAACGTTGTGGGGCAGGACTGCTTCTGCCCTTGCGTTGTGAGCGAGCCCGTCGATCCCCTGTTTGAGGACCTTTTGCCACCCGTTCTGCGTTTGCTTCTTTCTGGTCGCGTTGCATTTGACGCCATTG
>DUKM01000139.1 GCA_013329255.1 Candidatus Poseidoniaceae archaeon
GTGGATGTTAGCGCCGCAAAAACGGTTGCGGACATAGCCCGTTGGATTGCGGCACCTCCTGCTGGTTGGTCGCCTAAATCCTCAATGACTCGAATGGCCGCTCATTCTTCTGCTGGACATGTTCCTGCAACGGGTCATGACCCAATGAGCCGGCGCCGTGCGGATCCGTTTGTTGTAACGGGCGTGTCGCTTGGACTGCCGGGCGGCGAGAGTGTGTTCAATGAGGATACTTTTGAACGCCTCGTTCGCGGTGAAACTTGCATCTCAGAAGTCACTGATGACTACAAGCAACGCCTGCTGGACAAGAACCTTGTTCGTTTGATCAAGGGGCGAGATGGTTCAGTGAACATGGACCAAGCCACAGCGTTTGGCGATGTGCCTCAACTCGCAGGCGTGAAAGGTGCCTTTGATCTTGCAGAGGAGTTCGGCATTGATCCAAAGGTCATCTTGGCCTGGGACATAACGACACAACTCGGTATGGCCGCTGGGCTTCTGGCCCTAAGAGATGCAGCGATTCCACTGACTCCTGTGGAGCAAATCGGCAAGGGCGGATTGCGCTTGATTCGAAACTGGCAAGTCCCTCAGCACACCCGGGATCGAACAGGAATCGTCTTCGCTTCGTGTTTCCCAGGGTTCCAAATGGCTCTCAAGCATGCGAAAGCCAACGGTGACGACGGCGAAGGTCGCTTCGATCGGCGGTACTTGTTCCAAACGCTAGCGATGGGCCATTCACAATTCGCCCAATACTCAGGCATTCGAGGTCCAAACACAATCATCAATCTAGCGTGTGCATCGGCCACAGCAGCGTTTGGCGTTGCGGAAGATTGGCTTAACGCCGATCGCGTCGACCGTGTTGTGATCATCTCGGCGGATGACGTGACGGGCGATGACATGTGGGAGTGGATTGGTGGGGGCTTCGCCGCTTCAGGAGCAGCTGCAACCCATAACGTGGTCGAAGAAACAGCATTGCCATTCGACCGCAGGCGCAATGGATTGATCCTCGGTATGGGCGCTGCAGCCTTCGTTGTCGAACGCAATTCAGAAGCGGAAGAGCGCGGTGTCCAACCCATTGCAGAATTGCTCGGGGCGACCACTGCCAATTCAGCTTTCCACGGCACTCGCCTTGATGTTGATCACGTGGCTGAGACGGTGGACAACTTTGTCACCTCCATGGAACAACAATGGGGCATCGATCGCCATGAAATCGCTTCTGACACCGTGTTTTTCTCGCATGAAACCTACACTCCTGCCCGGGGCGGCTCGGCACAATCGGAAGTTCGGGCGTTGCGAGATACCTTCACGCACAGCACTGACAAACTTGTTATCGCGAACACAAAAGGATTCACTGGCCACCCAATGGCTGTTGGAATTGAAGATGCAAGCATGTTCCACGGGATGAAAACTGGAAGGATTCCTCCGATTGCAAACCACAAGGAAGTCGACCCTGAATTGGGCAACCTCAACCTCTCGAAAGGTGGCGATTATCCAAACCTCAAGTACGGCCTTCGATTTGCAGCAGGATTTGGATCTCAAATGGCGCTTTCACTCGTTCGCCGATGGCCCATTGTCGGTGAACGGATTGACGGGGCGAAATTCCTTGCATGGAACCGCCGCTTGGCGGGCACTGAGGATGTGGTCATGCGCTTGCTGGACCAGAAATTGGTTGCTTATGTGGACGGTGAGAACAACCTTCATGGGGGCGTTCAAGGGGAACCTTGGCCCATTACAGCGCCTTTTGAAGGCAAGCCGTCAGTTATGCCAAGCCCCGCTCCGACCCCTGTTGCTCCAGCAGGTTCAGCCCCTGCTCACCAGCCGAGCCCACCTGCTGCTACACCAGCACCTGCTTCTGTACAATCACTCGCTCCATCAGCTGCCGCTGTCGATGAAGGAGATGTCGTCACAGTTGTCATCGATGTGGTTGTCAATCACACGGGTTACCCCGCTGATTTCGTAGAATTGGATCAGGACCTTGAAGGTGAATTGGGCATTGATACGGTCAAGCAGGCCGAGATCATGGCTGATATTCGTGAACGGTTCAACCTCCCTGTGGATGAAGAATTTGTGCTCTCTGACTATCCAACCTTGAATCACATGATTGGCTACATTCAACGGATGACCGGCGGAACCACCGCTCCCATTCCAGCACCTGCAACGCCCGCTCCACAACCCCTTGCGGAAGCACCACAGCCGATTGCTGAACCGCAACCTCAGGCTTCTCCAGCCTCAGCACCTCCAGCAGCGCAGGTTGATGACGAGGCTCTGCGAGCCACTGTGGTCGAAGTTGTCGTGACCCACACCGGTTATCCGGCTGATTTCATTGAACTCGATCAGGACCTCGAAGGTGAACTAGGGATTGACACGGTGAAGCAAGCCGAAATTATGGCGGACATACGAGACCGATTTGGTTTACCGCTTGACGAAGATTTTGTTCTCTCTGATTATCCAACTTTGAATCACATGATTGCCTACATCCATCGCATGCAAGGAGGCAAAGCTCCATCGAGCCCAACCAAGCCAGCGCCGGCACCCACTGCACCAGTCTCAGTTGCACCTGCACCGGCTGCATCTGCACCGGGTGAGTCAACAACCTCCAATCCGAACGCCCTTGCAACAGACGGTACAGTCGACGCCCAACTGGTTGAGATTGTCGTTAAGCACACGGGTTACCCTGCTGACTTCATTGAAATGGATCAAGACCTCGAAGGGGAATTGGGCATTGACACCGTGAAGCAAGCAGAAATTATGGGCGATGTGCGAGAGGTGTATGACCTGCCATTGGACGAAGATTTCGTCTTGTCTGATCACCCTACACTGAATCATTTCACAGCCTACATCCTTCGCATGAAAGGCGATGCACCAACCGATTCACTCGTTCCTGCAAGCCCCGCGGATGCACCCTCCGAGCCTGCACCTGTTTCAACGGCCACAACCGTTGAATCTCGACGTTGGCAAATTGAAGTTGAAGCAGCACCAGGCCGTGAAGCACCCCTGTCCTTGAAGGGAACAGCTGTTGTTACAGACGATGGTTGGGGCATCGCAGAGGCATTCTGTGAACTGCTTGAAGCGGACGGCATGGATGCGATTCGTATTGGTTTCGAGAGCAACATTCGAGACATGTCTGTCCAACAAGAAGGCAAGCGAGTCGTTTACCGTGCAGACCCCGGTAACCCTGAACACATTGCTGCGGTGAGCCAAGCCTTGAACGGACACAGCATCTCTGCCTTGATTCACATGTCGCCGCTCAAGTTGGCCAGCGCCTCGTGGGCGGAAGATGGGCACCCTTCATCTCAGATTGCTCTGGCTGCACAAGGATACTTTTCATTGCTGCAGGGCCTCGATGCACAGTTTTCAACCATCGAAAATGGTATTGTAGCCTCTGTTACCGCCTTAGATGGACGCCATGGAAACATTGGTGAGCGGTTCAATGCCGTTCAATGCGCAGCCTCTGGTGTTACGAAATCCTATGCCTTTGAACAACCACACCTCCGTTGCCGAGCACTTGACGTTCATCCCGAACTCATTTTAGAACCTGCAGAAGCAGCCGCTTTGATACATCATGATGTGTTCAATATTACGGGCGAAGTTGAAATCGGCCTTGACAGAGACGAACGCCGCTGGGCGCTTGTGGCATTTGCCGAAGATTTGGTCGAACAACGTACACCCCTGCAACCTGATGACACTTGGTTGGTTTCGGGCGGCGGATCTGGCGTCACGGCTGCATCGGTGATCGGTGTGGCAGAAACGTCAATCAATGCGGGAGCTCATTTTGCTCTGCTTGGTCGTTCTCACCTCATTGAACAAACCAAAACATGGATCACTTGGGGCGAGTCAGAACTTGAGGTTGAACGGATGGCCTTGCGGGAACGTCTTACCTCAGCAAGCGAATCAGGCAAGGTTACCATGGTTGAATGGAACAATGCTTGGCAAAAGTTCACTCGCAGTCGAGACGTATATGATACACTCAATTCTATCGAATCCACTGGGAACTCTGCTTCATACCATCCCGTCGATGTCATGGATCGTGAAGGAATGGAAGCGGTCGGAGAAAGCCTCAATCGCCCGATTACGGGCTTGATTCACGGTGCAGGTTTAGAGGATTCGAAACTTGTTCCGGACAAGGACTACCACGTGTTCGACAAGGTTGTTCGAGTCAAGGTGGATGGTTGGCAGTGCATGCTTGCGGCATGCTTGGCCTCAGGAGCCGAAACCCCTCGCTTTGCAGCATGCTTCACCAGCGTTGCCGGACGGTTCGGTAACGGAGGGCAAACAGACTATGCTGCTGCGAACAGCGTTCTCGATGCTGAAATGGCGCGGCTGACCGCTTCTGGCACCTGCCGTGCTGTAGCCATTGGTTGGACTGGGTGGCGGGACGTGGGTATGGCGACAAGAGGCTCGATTGAAGCCGTCTTTGAAGCCGCAGGAATTGACACCCTTTCAGTGGATGAAGGCGTGAACATCTTTGTTGATGAAGCACTTGCAGGAGGCAAGCGTCGAGTTATTGGATGCGGCTCTCTTGGAAAGATGGATCATTTCGATGCCTTTAGAGAAGCACCCCTTCGTCTGCCTGCTGAGATGGCAAGCATCATTGCCGACCCACAACGGTTTCCTTTCATCGACAAGGTTCTCGCCTGTCAAGAAGATCAATCGCTGACTGTACAATCAACCCTGTCGGAAGAGGACCACCCCTTCCTGACCGACCACGCAATTGAGGGCGTTCCGTACCACCCTGGTGTTATGGCGTTGGAAATGTTCGCTGAAGTGGCGTTGCTGATGCGTCCTTCAACCTGTTTAGCTGGGTTTGAAGCCGTTGAATTCGGCTTGCCTGTAAAGTTGCTCAAAGGACCGATGACAGTGCGTGTTATCGCTGAGTTCGATCGAACAGAAAACGACCTCACGTGGGTGACATGCAAACTCGTGTCAGACCTCACAAATTCCAAAGGCGAGGTGTTTGGTGAACGAGAACACCACAAGGCTTCCGTACGTCTTGTCGAAAAATGCGACGACCTCTGCCCGTTCTTGCAAGCGGAAGTGGAAGCGCTCCCCGACATTGGTATTCCCGCACCAGGCGTCCTTGTGGAACAACCTTCCTTCATCTATGACAGGTACTTCCACGGACCACGTTTCCAATCGCATGGAGGCGTTTTACGTGGCGTTGGTGACGAATCGATGCCAGGGGCAGACGGCCTTGCTTTGATGCGGCATCAATTGCCTGCAACCGACCAGTTTGCGCATGAATCCGAAGGTGAAACAGTCTTGCTGGAAGCGCTTCCTATGCTCATCGAGGCGGGATTCCAAAATGCGGGATTGGTGGCTATGGAAAGCGAAGGTTTCTCCTCCCTACCCGTAGGCATCGAATGGTCTTCCATGCTTCGAGTACCAGAACGAGATGAAATGCTTCGTATGCGCAGCCTTCAAACTTCGGTTGAAGAGGCTGGCGTCACGGTGCATGATGTGGTGATTGTTGGAGAAGATGACGCACCTGTTTTGGCGCTCAAGGGCCTGCGCCTGAAGGGTATGGCTCCGGTTTCAAATGAAGAAGCCTTCACGCTTGAGCGTTGATGAGGGCTAAACATGACAATTGAACATCTCCAACCACCCGGGGATGATTTGCCAACCTGCTTTGTTCTACGCTGTCCGGTTCAACGACATGACCCGGAAAAGGTAGCCTTGGCCCATGCTGATGAAGTATCTACTTTTGCCGTTCAGAAACGATGCGATGAACACCTTACTGGCCGCTGGCTGTTGCAAGAAGCCCTCACGCAGTGGGGCATCGATACCACGTTGGTGAGCGTTGAACGAACTGAACATCGAGCACCTTACCTCGCTTATATCGCAGGCGTTTGGAAGAACACACCGCTCCCTTCGATCAGCCTCTGTCACAGCGGAGGGTGGGCTTATGTTGCAATTGCTGAGCCCGGATGGTGCATTGGTTTGGATGCAGAGCCAAGCGAGAGAGGGATTCAGCAAAACGCCTTTTCGATGATGGCCAAAGGGGCAGAATTAGAGTTCTTACTCGCTCACCCTTCTTGCGCCATCGAAGCTTGGGTTTCAAAGGAAGCAATCCAAAAATCCCTTGGCTTAGGCATGCATCTTAATCCGAGGAAAATTGAAATTCCAATTGGAGTGGAGAAATCGGAATTATCAATTGAAAAATCAAATATCCAATTGGTAAAATGGAAGTATAAAGAGGCCAGTATAGCCGTCGCCTTTACCTCGGGAAACCGTGCAGTTCCAACTCCAGAGGACGCTTTGCTTGAAGCGACAAGAGAAGCAATGGCTGAAGGCGAATGGGGCGTTGGTTGCAAAACAACTCGAAGCAATGCCTGATCATCGCCAGAACATGTAGGAATCACGGCTTGATTCCCAAGGCAAACCGAATTGGATGCCAATTTCGGTAAGGATGACGTAATTGAATAGCAAGTACGCCAGGTAGCTGATAGTTAACACAAGCAACGACGTGTTGATTATTCTTCGGCGGGAGCGCTTGGCTTGGTCGAGGGTGCAGATGCCTTGGTTTCTGAAGTACATCGTTAATCCAACAACAACGCTCATTGCCGCAATAGCACCCATAAGCGGGCGGAACCAACTGTACCCATCGCCGCCCCAGTAGAGGGTGTCGGAGAGGGCGGCTCCAGTCGAAACGGTTGCAAGTCCCAACATCACCAACACGACAGAGGGTAGGCAACACATCGAGGCAATCAATGTGGAGCCAGCGATCACCTTCCAAAGGGACTTGATGGGGTTGGTTTCAACCTCAACAGCGACCTCTGACATACCAACGGATAGGGGGGCTTGCTTTTGAAGTGCTGTTTGGGATAATCATTCAAGGTTCCGAACTTCTGGGGTCTGATCAGCGATCATGAACTCGAGCATTGCTGCCCACATCACGAATTGTATTGACTTCTGAAGTTCGGCTTCGCCGCCTACAGATGTAATCATGTTGTCGAGGGTATCTTGAGGGGAGTGATACGCACTGTAATCGTCGTCATAGGCGCCGAGGTGGAAGATGGTTTGAGCGCCTTTGTCGCGGAAGGTGACGTGGTCAGAACGCCCGAAGGTGTCTTCGTGAACATCCATCACAAGGTTGTAATGCTCGTCCCAATGCATGTCGCATCCAGCCCCGTACGATCCCTCAATTCGCAAATCCATTGGGGCTTTCAGTATGTTTCGATGGACATGGTCCATCACGCCTGTAATGGCCAATTCATCGACTTCTGGGTCGCTGTCCGGTCCAGACCAGGCATGGTAAGGGAACGGGTCGCCCGTGTCCTTCAACGCAGGCCAAGAGATACCCATCATGTCCATGTTGATGTAGAACCGCAGTTCTTTGTCTTGAGGAAGGCAATAATCGCAGTCATTGTTAGCAAACGCGTTGGAGCCACGCAACCCTTCTTCTTCCGAAGACCAGAGGGCAAGGAAGGTGTCACATTCGAATTCTACATCCACGAACGCCTTGGCGAAGAGCATCATCGCTACGGTCCCTGCTGTGTTGTCGTATGCGCCTTCGTACGTGCCTCCTGCAGGTGGTGAAGCGGGGGGTGCGATATCCATGTGGGCGCCCATCCCTTGAACGCAAGCATCTGAGCGACCTTCCTTCCAGGCGATGATGTTGAGTGATTCAGGTTGCGACGGGTTGAGGTGGTCGTTTAGACGCATGATGTGAGTTTCATACCCCAATCCTTCGAAGTGCCCGTGGAAGAAACTTGCTGCACGCTCAAAAGCAGGGTTTGGGCTCCCCATCCAGCGGTTGATGTAACCGCCGCATTCAGTTGAATCGGCGCACACATTGAGGATAAATTTCATTTTGTCCAACCATTCTTCTCCATTGACAATTGCCGTGCCATTTTCAACCATCAAATCAATCTCAGATGCGGTTCCATCGTTGTAAACAACCGTCAGCGTGGTTGAACTGACGTAGGGGGTGGTGAGGATCTTCCCATTGAGCAAATCACTGTTTTGAACTTGGATGACGCCAAGTGGCACGATGCTGTCATTGACGAACAGGAGAACATCTTGCGGAACTACCAACCGTGTTCCTTCGCCTTCCAGGGTGAAGGTGTGCCACTCGCCCGCTTTGAGCGATGCTTCCTTTGCCGGGACAAAATCAATCATGAGGGCGTTTTGGTCGCCTCCGTCCCTTTCTTCTGCTTCACCGAAGCAACCGGCCAGCGGTGCCATGAGCATCAAAGCAATCAAGCCAAAGGCACGCAGTGAGTAAGCCATGAGGTTCCCTGACCTACCGGCATCGTTGCCCCCTCTTATGGGTTCGCTTCTCTGGAATGCCAACCTTCTCAGGAGCAGTGGGCTGGTTTGGTGAACTTCATATAGGGTGACTTCCACGCCACTATGTAACCGATGGTTCAGTAATGGAGAGTGAAGATAATGGCTGGGGCAGACGACTGGGAAGAAAAACTGATTGAGCAACTCGTGGAAATGTTCCGAAACATGGGCATGAACATGGATAAAGATCAAATCCGAGGCATGATTGAACAGTTCCGTTCCCAATTTGAAGACATGGGATTGGACGCTGAGAAGCTCGCTAAAGGCGATGTTAATTTCAACTTTGATCTCTCCCAACTCGCTAAGATGTTCCAATCGGGTAAATCGATGGAGGACATCTTGGCCAACATCGGTATGGACCTCCAAGTCGATGCAAACGCTGTGGAGATTAAAGCTCCAGACGTAGAACCATCGCTCGATGAAATCATCAATATTCCTGCAAACGATGTCTATCTTGAAGGCTGGAACATGGCTGTAACCGTCGACTTCACCCTTCGAGGCGAAGTCGAAGAAAGCGAACTCGAACTGGCTCTTGTCCGTCAAGGCCAACGCATCGATGTCATCAAAGACACACTCCCTGCCCCACTGGCTCAAATCGACTTGCCTCACCAATGCGAGGAACTGGTCGACTGGTCGTTGAACAACGGCATCCTCGACATCACCCTAAAACTCACTCCGCAAGGCTCGGCCGTCGATGAAGACGATGCCAGTCCAGCGCCACCAGAGGTCAGCATTGACCTTGGTGACAACGACGATAACGACGACGACGAAGACGACGACGGTGGTATCCCCATCTTTTGAAAAAGGAAGTGAACATAAATGAGCAAAGTGATTGGAATTGACCTAGGAACGACAAACAGCTGTGTTGCAACGATTGAGAACGGAGAACCCGTTGTTATTGCAAACGCAGAAGGCGCACGAACGACCCCCTCCGTTGTGGCGTTTGCCAAAGACGGAAGTGAACGCATGATTGGCGTCACCGCGAAGCGGCAAGCCGTCACCAACATCGATCGTACAATGATCTCTGTGAAGCGTCACATGGGAACCGATTGGAGCACAAGCGTCGACGGAACCGATTACACGCCTCAAGAAATTTCAGCGTTTATCCTTCAAAAGTTGAAGGCGGATGCAGAGGCTTACCTCGGTCACGAAGTCAAGCAAGCGGTCATCACCTGTCCGGCTTACTTTACCGATGCTCAACGAACCGCAACCAAAGATGCTGGACGAATTGCAGGCTTAGAAGTGCTTCGAATCATCAACGAGCCAACCGCTGCGGCTCTGGCTTACGGCGTGGACAAAGGCGAAGATCAAACCATCCTCGTCTACGATCTTGGTGGCGGAACCTTCGACGTATCTGTCTTGGAAATCTACCAAGTCGACGGGCAGCCCCAAATTGAAGTCAAAGCAACAGCTGGAAACAACAAACTCGGTGGCGACGATTTCGACGACTTGGTCATTGACTGGATGGTTGCTGAATTCAAGCGCGACACCGGTATCGACCTCAGCAAAGACGCTCAAGCCATGTCCAGGCTCAAGGAAGCGGCAGAGAAGGCCAAAATCGAACTCTCTGGGACTCAACAAACTCAAATCAACCTCCCGTTCATCACCATGCGCGACGGTCAACCTGAACACATGGACATGACGCTGAGCCGAGCCAAATTCGAAGACCTCATCTCCAAACTTGTGGAAGCCACAATGGGTCCAACCCGGCAAGCCATGAAGGATGCCAACCTCAAGAAGGGCGATGTCGACAAGGTCATTCTTGTAGGCGGCTCCACTCGAGTTCCGGCGGTTCAAGAAGCCGTTGAAAAAGAAGCAGGCAAAGCCCCATACAAAGGCATCAACCCCGATGAAGCGGTTGCCATGGGCGCCGCACTTCAAGCAGGAATCATTGCCGGCGACGAAGGTGTGTCCGATATTCTCTTGCTCGATGTAACACCACTCACCCTCGGCATCGAAACCCTCGGTGGCGTCATGACGACCATGATTGAACGCAACACGACCATCCCTGCCCGACGGTCAGAGATCTACTCGACAGCGAGCGACAATCAACCCGCTGTGACCATTCACGTGCTTCAAGGCGAGCGGAACTTTGCCAAAGACAACGTCACCCTGGGAGAATTTACCCTCATGGGTATCCCTGCCGCACCCCGCGGAACGCCTCAAATCGAAGTCACCTTCGACATTGACGCAAACGGAATTGTCGATGTCAGCGCGAAGGACATGGGGACTGGCAAGGAGCAATCGGTCAAGATCGAAGCCCAAACGTCCCTCTCTGAAGACGACATTCAATCAAAGATTGCTGAGGCGGAAAAATTCGCCGAAGAAGATCAACTGCGCAAGGCAAAGGTCGAACTTCGAAACATGGCAGATCAGGTTGTTTACCAAACTCGACGTACACTTGACGAATCTGCCGACAAACTTGACGATGCAGAAACCGATCCGGTGAAAGCACACCTCGATGAACTCGAAAAGATGGTGCAAGACGAAGACGGTAAGCCGTTGGACATCGATGCTATCGATGACGCAGCGATTCAGGCCAAGGTCAAGGAAGTCGAAGAAGCCATGCACGGTGTATCTGCAAAACTGTACGAAGCTGCAGCAGCAGAGATGGCTGAGCAAGACGGCTCCAGTGAAGATGGCGACATCGACGTTGGCGGCGATGACGTGGTCGATGCCGACTTCGAAGTTGTTGACGAAGACGAAGACTGAGTCAAATCGGACCGGTTTACGATAAGAGTTGACCTTATGGCGAGAAGTCCGGTGGGCCGACCATGAGCGATGTTCCAATCCTGAAGGACACCGACCGGTCGACTGGCCGTGGTGCGCTCCAGAAGAACATCCAAGCAGCGCTTGCGCTTGCGGGAGCGGTTCGCTCAACCCTTGGTCCAAGAGGCCTCGACAAGTTGCTCATCGATGATGACGGGCGAACCATGGTGACCAATGACGGTGTGACCGTTTTGGAGTCTGCCAAGGTTGAACACCCTGTTGCTCGAATGATCATCAACGCTTCCTCAGTGCAGGATAAAATTGCACGAGACGGTACCACCTCAACCGTTTTGCTGAGTGCGGAAATGCTTCAGAACGCTTGGCATCTTGTCACTCAAGGGGTCCATCCCGCCATCATCGCTCGAGGTTTTCGAATGGCGGAAGACCATGCTCGTACGGAACTTCGTTCGCTTTCATTTGCTTCCAAACGCTCCCATCGGATTTTGGCGACCAAAACCTGCTTGACCGGTAAAGGGCATGAAAGCATGCAAACGCTGCTTGCCCAACTGGCTTTAGACGCAGCAGAAGCAATTCTTGTAGAAGATGAACAAGGCATTCAAGCCGATCCTACTCGGGTCAAGGTGCTTGGCCAATCAGGCGGCACCATTGGAGACAGTAAACTCGTAACCGGACTTGTGCTTGCTAAAAATCGAATTCACGACGACATGCCACGGCACATAAAAGGCGGAAAGATTCTGCTGGTCGATGGTGGTATTGAACGCAGGGCTATGATGGGGAGCGTAAAACTAAACGTCACCTCCACGGGGGTTCTGGATGCTTTTAGAGAAAAAGAAACTGCCTTGCTTGAAGAGCAGGTGGCTCAACTAAAAGCGCTCGGTGTTGATCTCTTAGCATGCAAGGAAGGCATCGATGATGACGCTCGAATGATGTTAGCCAAAGCGGGCATCAAAGCGTTCCGAAGGGTCGCTCGTTCCGATCTGGACCTTCTAGCAAGAGGGTGTGGAGCAAGGCTTGTTCACGATGTGAAGCGGTCTTCTGTTGCCGATTTAGGTGCTTTCATTTCCAGTAAAAATGAAACTTGGGGCAACACGGTCCACTGGATTGTCGAAACTGAAGCCGGTGGCGCCACATTCATCGCTCGTGGCAGTACGGAAGCGGTCTTGGGTGAAGTCGAACGTTGTTTTGCCGACGCTCTTGGTGTTGCTTGCCAACTTGTTGAAGACGCTCGCCTCATACCTGGAGGTGGTGCTACACAAGTTGCCCTTGCTCGACGTTTGCGCCGATACGCTGAATCAATACCCGGGCGGGAGCAACTGGGCGTGGAGGCTTTCGCAGACGCCCTTGAAGTGATTCCCCGAGTGCTGGCCGAAAACGCTGGCCTTGACCCCATTGATACCCTCCTCAACTTGGTGGCGGCCCAAGCCAACGCAAGCGTTGAGACAGCAGACAGCATTGGCCTTGATGTGATCGGACGTCGACCAACCAATATGGTTGAAATGGGTGTTCTTGAACCGCTTCTAATCCTCGATCAAGGCATTGCAGGTGCAACAGAAGCAGCAATTTCAGTTCTGCGCATTGACGATGTCCTCTGGGCCAAGCAGGACCCTGCAATGGCCGATATCCCCGATATGGGATGACCCTTCAAAACCAATTGAAGCGCCTCTTGAGGGGATGGTTGTTCAAATAGGGGGGGTCGAGACATCATGTTGATGGGAACTGATAGTGATATTTGCGTTGGTATCGACGACATTGCGATTCATTTCCCGCGTCTTTACATGGACATGAGGGATTTCGCTGAATTGCGGGGTGCTGATTTTGCAAAACTCAACAAAGGACTTGGTCTTGAAGCCATGGCCATTCCCGATGTTCACGAAGATACAGCTACCATGGGGGCAATGGCGGTTATGCAAATCATTGATCGCAATGGATTGGACCCGAGCACCATTGGGCGAATGTACCTCGGAACTGAGTCTGCTTTAGACGGTGCTAAACCAACTGCGACCTACATCGTTGATATGCTCACACAACGCTATGAAGAGCGATATGGCTCCGCATGCTTCCGGAACTGCGACGTGGTCGACATGACGTTTGCGTGCATTGGTGCAGTCGATGCACTTCACACCACTTTAGATTGGGTTGCTCGTTCGACTGAACACGACGAGCGAGTTGGAATTGTCATTTTTTCAGACAACGCAAAGTACGCTCTCGAATCTTCAGGAGAATACACTCAGGGTGCCGGTGGAGGGGCGTTGCTAATTCGACGCAACCCTCGATTGCTGGAAATCCCAGATTGTTTTGGCGTTTCCACAACCCCTGTCCACGATTTCTTCAAACCTCGGCGTGAAGTGACCCTTCGTTCCGTGATCACAAATGTTCTCCAACTGGCTCAAGAAACGGGTCAAACTATGAAGAAAGGTCTTGTTGAACGCATGATTCGGCATTTGCCGGAATCAACTGTTCGCAAACTCGGCATTTTCTCACACGGTGAAACCAGCGTCAGCGTGCATCGAGACGAGCCTATTTTTGATGGGCAGTATTCCAATCGATGCTATCAATCAGCAGTCCGTCAAGCCTTCCACAACTTTGCAGAGAAAGCAGAGCGGCAAGGGCGTTACACGCATGCTGAGGATGAAAGACTGACCGAACAATGGTCAAGAATCATCATGCATCTGCCCTATGCCTTCCAAGCCAAGCGGATGTTCCCTGATATCTTCCGCCACGACAGACAATCAACCGAAATGTGGGAGCGCATGGAAGAACAACTTGGACCAATGCCGGCAGAACACAATTCAGAAGACCCTCAGATCATCGAAATCTGGGAAAAGGCAATGGACGGTTATCGGCGCGCTATATCCAAAACTCCAGAATACCTTGCGTTCCACGAAAGCCGAATCGAAAAAGGCCAGCGGGCGAGCAGCTTGATTGGCAATCAATACACGGGATCTATTTTCCTCGCCCTCATGTCGACCTTTGAGTCGGATTTGGAAGAGAACAGTAACCTTGACAACACATTGTTCGGACTGTGTGGTTATGGCTCAGGCGCTAAAGCCAAGGTGTTTGAGGGCAAAGTTAGTCCTCGATGGCGAGAAGTTGTCTCGCGGTGGCATCTCTTTGAACGCCTCGCAGGACGCATGGCAATTGACCATGTGACCTATGAAAACCTGCACAAGGGATTACAGGATGAAAGCGTCGTCACGCCACAAGGTGAGTTCGCTTTGGTTGAAATCGGAGAAGAGGGTGTCCAAGAAGGTGCACGCCGCTACCGATGGGTCAGTGCTTGAGATCAAAAGTCCAAGACCACTTTGCCGCAATTCCCGCCGATGGCTAATTCCACCGCTTCGGGGAACTCATCGATGCTCATTCGATGGGTGAGCACCCGTTCAACGTCAATAGCACCCTGCTCCAACAGCGCATGCATGGTGTCCCAAGTTGACCACATCTTGCGGCCGTTGATGCCCTTGAGGTGCAGGTAGCGGAACACAAGGTCGTTCATCGGGACTTCTGGCGTTGGGTTCCCATACACGGAGAGCACATTGACGTAACCTCCCATACGGGTGCTGTGAATCGTGTTGGCAAGGGCTTGTGCAGAACCTGAAAATTCACATGAATTGTCCACGCCACGGCCTTCCGTGGCGTTTAGGATCTCTGCGATGACATCGTGGTCCTTACCGAGTACCAAATCAGCACCGAGTTCCTTCGCCAGTCCCATTCTGTATTCATTATCCCAATCGATGGCAATGATCATTCGAGCACCCATGGCCTTGGCTGCGTTTACAGCAAACAACCCAATTGGCCCGAGGCCATGGATCGCCACCGTTGCCCCTTCAACAGGCCCTCCTGTGAGCGTATGGATGGCGTTACCAAGCGGATCCTGAATGGATGCGTGGGCGGGGTCGAGCCCATTTGGAATTCTTCGAGCGTTCACAGCAGGGGCTACGAAGTATGGCCCAAATGCTCCATTGATGTGAACGCCAAAGATCGAGCCATTCTCACAGATGTGCGCATTGCCTTCATCGCAGCGAGGGCAATTCCAACAGGCGAAATGACATTCAATGGCCACAAAATCCCCAACTGAGGGTTCGTTAACACCTTCGCCAACAGCAACAACCTCACCGCAAGTTTCGTGGCCTGTGATGGTACCGAGCGGCACGTTTTCCTTGCTCCATTGGTCCCATTTCCAAATGTGGATATCCGTGCCACAGACGGAGGTTGAATGCGTCTTAACGAGTACTTCCCCGCGGGCAGGCGACGGCACAGGGTGCTGTTCTTGAGTGAAACCGCCAGTCGTGTCGAGGGTTTTGGTCCAGGCCATCATGGTGTTCGGAATGGTGCCCATGTTCTCCCTCCCCCAGAGTTCAGCGCAGCCGCCTTTTCATCCTTCGCTCACCTTGACAACATGCAAAACACGGGTTCGATGGGTAGGTTGATATGGGAGGCGCGACGGCCTAAAAGCCCGTTGATGTGCATGAAGTACGTTGTTGTTAGCGGGGGCGTCCTGTCCGGATTGGGCAAAGGAGTTACGGCAAGCAGCATCGGCGTTTTGCTGAAAAGCGCTGGACTGAGAGTCACATCGATTAAAATCGATCCGTATCTTAACAGCGATGCCGGTAC
>DUKM01000027.1:0-509 GCA_013329255.1 Candidatus Poseidoniaceae archaeon
TAACGCTTCACAAGCCACGCTAAGGCGTGCTCAATGTCCCTGCGTGGGGCCAATCGGCCCCACGCATTGGCAATGGGTATCCACATTACCGTGTACATGACAATTACTGCCATTGAATGCCATACGCTGAATGAATATGATTCATCGAGGGCATGGAACAAGCCAATTGGAATGAAGTGAATCAGGTAAACGCTCAGAGAGCGCTTACTGAGGTGCTCAAGCCCACGAATGGTGATGTTCTGTACGATCAACCAGATGAGCGCTACACCAGTGATCGCTGCGACCAAAAACGGAGCGTTCGCTGGAAAGAACGTAAGCATGGCATCCCCCGTAGGCGCCGCCCAATCAAGTTCGTTGTGGAAGGCGTAGACAAGAGTGAATGCGCAGCAGGCTAGACCTCCAGATACCAATGCGAGTGAATGAGGGTTCTGCGGATAGCTTTTCTCGTGACCCCCTTGGATTCCAATCCAGGCACCAAGCATGGCAAACACAACCCATGGAACAACTGG
>DUKM01000027.1:897-2326 GCA_013329255.1 Candidatus Poseidoniaceae archaeon
CTTGGACCCATGAAGGTTGAACAAAAAGTCGCAAACAGAAGCATTGCGGCAAAAACCAACAAAAATATCCGGTTGCTTTTTTCTTGATTGATTTGGAGTGGCTTCAACCATAGAGGTTGGAAAAGGATTAGCGCCCCAAACAGGGTGAGCACGCCCGGGGAAAACGGGTCGAACAAATGCGGGGATGAGAGATTGATTGCTGTTTGAGCAACAAAAAAGAACGAGGCGCGAATCATCCTTTGCTTCGCAGTTGAAGTTCCTCGAACGCACCCCCAGCCAAACACCGTCACGAACAATGGAGCAGCAAGGCCACCCATGCCGGACACAATGTAAACCAGCAACGAAGGCTGAGTGGTCGAAGGAGGCCCCCATGTTGCCGCAGCGTGAACCATCACCATCAGCAAGACGGCGATGGCCCGAATCGAATCGATGTGTTCGATTCGTTGGTTCACTGGCACCCCTCAGAGGTTGGCTTTAACGTACTCAACGGCGTTGCGGAACATCTGAAGGCCTTCGCCTTCCCATGCGCCCAGTGCATCGCTATGCTCAGGACCAGGGGCCGTGTTTCGAGTGTGGTCAGGATGAAGCCACTTTGCATAAACCGCCTCGGGGTGAGGCATGAGTCCAAACACGAGACCTGTTGCATCACAAACGCCGGCAATGTTGCGCATGCTGCCGTTTGGAGAAAGTGGGAACGGCAAAGGTTCGTCAGTCATACCTGCCCCGACTTCTGAGGTTGGGTCGACGTATCGCACGGTCAATTGATGACCATCATGAAGGGCGTCAAAATCGGTAGTCGAAGGCATGACGAACTTACCTTCGCCGTGGCGAACTGGGCAGTCCATTCGAGTCATACCCTTTGTCCAGATGCACGGGCTCTCTGCATCGAATTCGAGGGTCACCCATCGATCTTCATAACGGCCTGAATCGTTGAGTGTGAGGCTGGCTCGTTGAACGAAATCTGGTAGCGGAGCGTTTGGCCCGGGGAGAAGGCCCGTCTTGACGAGGACTTGAAATCCGTTGCAAATGCCGATAATGGGTTTGCCCGCTGCAACAAAGGCATGAAGTTGGTCGCGCAACGCAAATCGCATTCTGTTGCCCATTAAGCGGCCACTTCCCAAGTGGTCGCCGAAAGAAAAACCGCCTGGAACGGCCAGGATTTGAAATTCTTCCATAGAACGGTCGCCAGAAATGAAATGGTTGACGTGGACGCGTTCTGCGTCCCCACCTACAAGGTTGAACACTGCCGCAGTCTCGTGATCGCAGTTGATACCGAAACCAAACAACACCGCTACTTTTGGTACTGACATCACTCAACACCTCCCGTCATGTCGAGCGCCCCTTGCCATGAAGCGACCATGGCATCAACCCGAGTCGAGACAATTTCCTCGAACCCGTCATTGATGGTGAGGGTGTTGTTATCGACTGC
>DUKM01000027.1:2686-5046 GCA_013329255.1 Candidatus Poseidoniaceae archaeon
TCTTTGGAAGGGTTCACCGCCACAACAAAGCGGCCAAGTGATTCGCCCCAGAGACGAGCCCACAGGCTCTCGTCGCCTGTGCCGTCTAGATCAATTGTAGCGCCAAGGCGCCCTCCGATGCACATTTCAGCAACAGCAACGCCAACGCCGCCCTCGGAACAATCGTGAGCCGTCTGAATCAATCCGTTTTGAATCGCTTGGGAAAGGGCTCGGTAGATGTTGAGGTTGCGTTCTGGGTGGGCAAGTTGCGGGGGGGTCCCTCCGATGCCTTCCACAGTGCCGTTTTCCTTGAGCATGAACGCAATTTCAGATGCGCCAAGTTCCTCATGAGATCGCCCAACGAGGTAAAGACGGTCGCCTGCTTGCTTGAGATCGCTCGTAGCGGTAAATCGCACATCCGGCTGATCACCGAACAAAGAGAACAGAAGTGTGGGTGGGATTGAAATTTTCTTTTCTCCAGTCCCATAGTCGTTCTTCATCGAGTCTTTTCCACTCACGCAAGGCAATCGGTATGCGCGACAAACGCGTTCCAGTTCTCGATTGGCACGAACGAGTTGAGCAAGTTTGAACTTCCCATCAGGAGTTTTGACCGATTCAATCGAATCGGGCCAGCAGAAGTTGTCAAGTCCTGCAATCTTATCCACGTCAACACCAGCACACACTGCGTTTCGAACCGCTTCGTCTATCGATGCTGCTGCCATTGCTCCCGCATCAATGTCTGAGTAACGAGGGGCAATGCCGCAAGAGATGACGATGCCGTGAGGATCGCCGTGAATCGGAGCGATAAGCCCTGCATCACCAGGACCGTCTCGCTTCACACCGACGAAGGGTTTGATTGCCGTTTGAGCAATGACTTCGTGGTCGTACTGACGGACCCATGTTTCCTTGCTGGCGATGTTCGGGCGAGCAAGCATGTCGATCAAGAGGGTGGAGTGATCTGCGGCCTCAGGAGCGATGAAGTCGACGACTTGAGGAGGAATCCATTCGGATTCGAGCTGCAGTTGGGGTACGCCGTCATGGAGGAACTCAATCGGTAGGTAGGCGACCGTTGCCGCTTCGTACTTGACGTGAAACACACCGGAATCGGTGAACGTTGCCACCGGGGTTGCCTCGACTTCATGCAATGCAGCAAGGGCGTCAAAAGCGGCACAATCTTCAGCCTTGACAGCCACAGTCATACGTTCTTGGCTTTCTGAAACCAAAATTTCCCACGCCGATAGGCCTGCCTGCTTGAGGGGTACCTTAGCCAGATCGATTTCACACCCATTGGTGTATGAGGCCATTTCTCCAATCGAAGAGGACAGCCCGCCTGCGCCGTTGTCGGTGATGCATGTGATCAAGCAGGTGTCGCGCGCTTCAAGGATCATGTCAATCATTTTTTTCTGTGTGATGGGGTCGCCAATTTGAACGGCACTGGACGGGGATTCCTCGGTCAGTTCAAGCGAAGAGAACGTAGCCCCGTGTATGCCATCATAGCCAACTTTGCCCCCAACCATGTAGACGATGTCGCCAGCTACAGGGGTCTTGATGTGGCTTTCCCGGCCATCGGGCAGACGCCGGGGCATGATGCCCACCGTGCCGCAGTAAACGAGGGGTTTTCCGATGTAACGGTCGTCAAACACGATCGCCCCGTTCACAGTAGGGATGCCTGATTCATTGCCACCCACGCGGACGCCTGCGTGGACGCCGCGCAGAACGCGGGATGGATGGAACAGGTTGTCTGGAAGATTGCCTTCCCAGTCTGGTGGTCCAAAGCAAAACACATCTGTGTTTGCAATTGGGCGCGCACCGAGGCCCGTGCCGAGGATGTCGCGATTAACGCCGACAATGCCCGTCATGGCCCCACCATAGGGGTCGAGTGCAGACGGAGAATTGTGGGTCTCGGCTTTCATACAGATGCTCCATTCGTCATCCCATGCAATGACGCCGGAGTTGTCATGGAACACTGAGAGCAACCAATCTACTTCTTTTTGCATGTCATGGGTTGGTTTCATGATGTGCGTCTTGAAAATCGAATCAATAACGGCTTCTTCGCCCGTCACGGTGTCGATGTGATGAATTTTCGAAGCGAAAATCTTGTGTTTGCAGTGTTCGCTCCACGTTTGCGCTAAGCATTCGAGTTCAACATCGGTTGGGGCATCGGGGACAATGCCGACAGCTGTGCGGGCAGCTCGCACCTCTGCATCTCGATAGTGCCCTTGGATGGTTTGCATTTCTTCGAGGTTGAGAGCCAGAAGGCCTGTTTCTGAGAGATTGATGAGTGCCTCGTCGGGGATTTCCATGTCAACGTGAAGTGGGGCCTCGAATTCCTGGGCTGGTTTTTCGGTGTACTCGATTGCTGGCCATTCTGAGGCAGCGCA
>DUKM01000027.1:5436-6843 GCA_013329255.1 Candidatus Poseidoniaceae archaeon
TCCACTTCCTCTGATAGACCGAAGAAAGCGTAAGTGATGTAGGTGGATATTGAAGCGATGCCGGCGTTTGGAAAAATTGTTCGGAAGCCATCGAGTGCTGCGGTTCCTGGGTTGTCTGTTACGCCCGCTTTGAACCCGACCGTCACAACGGTGGAAGGAGCGGTAGGAAACCGCTCTTTGTTGGTAAGAAGTAGGGTGTTGGTTGCAGCGTCTTCGATGATTGGATCGGCGAAGAGGTCGTCAACGCGAGTCGCAATAGCCTCACCATCGATGTCCGACTTGATCAAAAAGCCAACAATGCTTCGAATTTCGGAGACGGAAATGTTGTGATCTGCAGCCAGTTGTCTACGAACAACATCGCCACGAACATCGCGCATACCAGGTCCTTGTTTTGGCGTCACTTCGACACGGGTTATGGCCATGGGGTTCACCGCCCCCTACGGGGGCGCACTGACTGCCGTTGCCTGCGACCTTTGAACAATACGGAAGCATTCAAGGAAGCATTTTTGCCAAAAATTGGCCTGTAAAACTTTCTTCACAGGCTGCAATGTCTTCTGGTGTGCCTTCTACCAAGATCATTCCGCCTCGTTCTCCGCCTTCTGGGCCAAGGTCAATCACCCAGTCCGCCGACTTCACCACATCGAGGTGATGTTCGATGACAATAACGGTGTGACCTTTGGTTCTGAGTTCAAGCAAGACCTCGATGAGCAGTTGAACATCCGAGAAGGAAAGCCCGGTTGTTGGCTCGTCGAGAATGTACACCGTGTGCTTCGTTGGAGGCCTTCTTAATTCGCTTGCCAGTTTCACTCGTTGCGCCTCTCCACCGGACAGGGTGGTCGCTGGTTGACCAAGCCTCACGTAGGAAAGTCCGACCAAACGGAGGGTGTCGAGGGTGCGGAATATTTTCCGGTGATTGGAAAAGAATTCGACAGCTTCGCCGATTGGCATTTGGAGAATTTCGTGGATGTTCTTGCCTTTCCATGTGACCTCGAGGCACTCCCGAGTGTAGCGTTTCCCGTTGCAAATGTCGCAAGTGATCCAAACGTCAGGGAGGAAGTTCATTTCGAGTTTAATGGAGCCTGCGCCCTTGCATGACTCACACCGGCCGCCCTTGACGTTGAAGCTGAAGGTTCCCGGTGTGTAGCCTCGTTCCTTAGCGAGCGTTGTTTTCGAAAACAAACTGCGAATTTCGTCGAAGACTTTGGTGTAGGTTGCGGGGTTTGAACGAGGCGTCCTTCCAATTGGGGACTGGTCGATGATGATGGCTTTGTCCGTGTATTCTAGCCCCTTCAGTTCTCGGTGCTTGCCTGGAACCGTGTCTGCATTGTGGAGGTGGCGCTGCAGCACTGGGGCGAGGATGCCTGACACGAGTGAGGATTTGCCTGAGCCCGAAACACCTGTAACAGC
>DUKM01000027.1:7240-7830 GCA_013329255.1 Candidatus Poseidoniaceae archaeon
CCGGCTTTGGTTCGCTTTTCTGGAATTGGGATGCTTCGCCTTCCGCTGAGGTATGCGCCTGTGACGGATTCTTCCGCAGCCATGGCCACTTCTGGAGGGCCGTTTGCAACAATGGTCCCGCCTTCAAGCCCGGCCCCGGGCCCAAGGTCACACAACCAATCTGCTTGACGCAGGGTGTCTTCGTCGTGTTCGACGACGATCAGGGTGTTGCCGAGGTCGCTGAGTTCGCGAAGGGTTGCGAGCAGGCGTTCATTGTCCCGTTGGTGCAAGCCAATTGACGGCTCATCAAGGACATACATCACGCCGGTTAGGCGGCTTCCAATTTGTGTTGCAAGGCGTATGCGCTGGCTTTCGCCCCCAGACAAGGTGTTTGCTTTTCGGTCAAGTGTGAGGTAGTCAAGTCCAACGCTATCGAGGAAACCAAGCCTGTTTTCAATCTCCTTGAGAATTTCTGTTCCAATGAACATGCTTCGCTCGTCGAGTGGTTCGAGTGAATCCGCGAAGTATTCAGGGGCGCCGGGTCCATCTGGCGACCATGCCTTCACCACGGAGAGTGCGTCGTGAACTGAGCAGTGGCTGACTTCAGGTAA
>DUKM01000027.1:8253-14323 GCA_013329255.1 Candidatus Poseidoniaceae archaeon
GAAGTGGTCTCCGTGTAGGTGCGCTGCAGACGAGCGATGATGCCTTCCCACGGCCTGTTCATTTTGTAGACTGAACCGTTATCTGACTCGAAATGGAAGTTGATGACCGTGGAACCTGAGCCGTTGAGAAGGATGTCTTTGTCATCGTCTTCAAGCATCTCAAAGGGGGTGTTTTTCGGAATCCTGTAGTGCTCGCACACTTGTTCCATCAGCCTTCTGTACCACGATGGTGACATGGATTGACGCCATGGGCGAACGCATCCGTTGCTAATGGTTAGGGTCCCATCGATGATGAGTTCAGTGTTAAATTGGCGTTGAACGCCCAAGCCTTGGCACGCTCCACACGCCCCAAGTGGAGAGTTGAACGAAAAGACACGGGGGGAGAGTTCGGGCATGAACGCCCCGTGTTCAGGGCAAGCAAAATCCTCTGACCAGGCCACGGTTTCACCAACTTGGGTGATCCATGCTTTGGTGCCTTCTGAGAGTTCAGCGTCTTCTGCTGGGCCCTCTAGGCTCTCAATTGCGGTCGCCCCCCCGCCGAGGCGAAGGGAACTTTCCACCGCTTCCGTCAACCGTTGCCGGCGGTCCCTTGTGCAACGCAGACGGTCGATCCTCACGTCGATGTCATGGCGGAAATTCTTGTCGAGTTCCGGTGGTGACTCGAATCCAACTTCGTGGCCGTTGACCTTGCCATGTAGGAAACCTTGCTCAACAAGCTGGCGAAATAAATCCGCGTGGGTCCCCTTGCGCGCACGAACGGCTGGGGCCCAAATGGCGATTGCGTGGCCTTCCATGTGCCACAGCACATCGTCGACGATTTCTTGTACCGTTCTTCGAGCCACTTCTCTGCCACAGGTTGGGCAGTGTGGTTTGCCAATTCGAGCCCAAAGTAAGCGCAAATAGTCTTGGATTTCTGTGACCGTTGCCACGGTAGAGCGGGGGTTATGCGACCCTTGTTTTTGATCGATAGAAATGGCGGGTGAAAGGCCTTCAATACCGTCGCAGTCTGCTTTTTTCATCTGCCCGATAAATTGTCTTGCGTAGGAAGAAAGGCTTTCCACATACCTGCGCTGTCCTTCAGCGTAAAGGGTGTCGAAAGCGAGGCTCGATTTGCCCGATCCTGAAACTCCAGAAATAACGACGAATTGGCCGCGTGGCAACTTGACATTGATGTCCTGAAGGTTGTGTGTTCGGGCGCCCCGAACTTCAATCCAACCATGATCACCCGCATCGCCGCTCATGCTATCGATTCAATGGGCGCGCCAACAGTTCAAGAAGGCACGCATTCGGAGGCGCTTTTCCCTCAATTTGGCATGAAGGGGATTTCCGCTTCAAATCGGACTGGGTCGTCGTTTTCGGGGTGGAGGAATTCAAGAGCGGTTGCATGCAGTGCGATTCTACTCAGTGGATTTGTTTCTGATCCGTGGAGTTTGTCACCGACCACGGGGCAGTCCAGGGCCTTCATGGCCATGCGGATTTGATGTCGGCGGCCCGTTTCGATTGTAATGTGAATCAGCGCCACCTCTTCATCGGCGTCTTCGACGGTCCAGTGTGTGATCGCTTCTTTAGCCCCTTGAAATGAACGTTTAACTTTCTTAACGCGAAGGTTGCGATCTTCAACCAACCACGCTCGTTCTGTACCGTGGTTTAATTCTGGGCGGCCTTCAACAAGGGCGTGGTAGGTTCGATGGACTTCACGTTGTGCAAATTGATCTTGGAGGTGACTCTTGTACCGTTCATGTCGAGCGAACACCATCACGCCTGAGGTTTCGCGATCAAGACGATGGACGATGTGGATCCAAGCGCGCTCGTCTTCCAATCGAACATAATTGAGGCACCGGGCGTGAAGGGTGTCGATTTCGAGTTTATTTGTCGCCACTGAAAGAAGGCCTGCTGGTTTGTTGACAACAAGAATCGCTTTGTCTTCATACAGGATGGTGAGGCGGTGCAACTTCTTTGTTGAAACCGGGGGTGGAGCTGCTTCTTTTCCTTTGGCTCGATCGGTAACCGCGACAGTTTGCCCAACTTCGAGAGGATGTTTGGCCTTGTGTTGCACCTCGCCGTCGACTAAGACTCGGCCCTCAGTCAACATTCTACGGATTTTAGCGCGGGTTGTTTCAGAATAGAGCGCTGCGACCGCTTCGAGCAATGTAGTGGCTTTTGTGACGGTGGTTTCCATGTTCAATCCTCACAGCAGCATTGCATTGCACCAGTCGCCCTTGTTTGAGGCTTGCCCGGGTGAAAGAAGAGTCAGTGCATCGGCTTGAGCGATGCTGTTGAGGTTGCCCGAGCCCTGGGGGCCGGTGGAATAGGCGAGGGGGATTTCGCCGCTCAAGTCAACCTTGATTCGCCTTAATGCCAGACACTTCACATCTCCTTTCAGGTCGTCTGCAAGTTGAACGCGAAGATGGTGTTCCTTTGGACCGCCTCCTGCCATACAGGAGCGGAGGTAAGGCGCCACGAGGATGCGGAAAACGACGTGGCTGCTTGCGGGGTTGCCCGGTAGGCCAAACAGTGGCGTTCCATTCCATGTCCCAAACAGTGGTGGGGAGCCAGGGCGTATTTTGACGCGCCAAAAGTGGACATCCCCTTCTTCTTCCATGATCTTTCGAACATAATCCCATTCGCCCATCGAAACGCCACCAGACGTCAGCACGAGATCGCATTCACTTGTTGCTTTGTCAAGCGCCTGACGAAGGGTGTCCATGGAGTCCGCTACCGATTGATATCGAACAGCTTCATGGCCCATCCATTCAACAAGGCCGGCAAGTCCGAACGAGTTGGACTCGTAGATTTGGTGCGCCTCGAGGTCTTCTCCAGGGAACTTTAGTTCATCGCCGGTCGAGATAATTCCAATCTTGGCTCGTTTAAACACGGGCACTTCTGGCCAGCCCATCGTTGCGCAGAGCCCGATTTTTGCTGGTGTAAGGTTGCTTCCTCGGACAAGGGCTATGGTGCCCCTTTCGAGGTTTTCGCCCCTCTTTCGAATGAAATGAGGGCGGCCCGGTTCAAGCAGCGTCACCGTTGTGTTCGCCTCGTTCACATCACATCGCTCGATTGGCAGAATAGAAGTGGCTCCTGGTGGCATCGGTGCGCCAGTCATGATCCTGGTCGCTTGACCACGCTGAAGTGCTTGGGTGGCGCTGCTCTCGCCTGCTTGAATGGTTTGGATAATTTGGAGTGTTTTTGGTGGTGTAAGGCTGTCTTCGTGAATGAAGGCAAAGCCGTCCATAGCTGAATTGTCGAACGGGGGGTCGTCGACCTTCGAAGTCAGGTCTTCAGACAGCACCCTGCCGTGCGCTTGGTCGATTGAGACGCGCTCACTACCAAGGCGCAATGGTGTAGCAATTGCAATTTCAATTGCTTTGTTGTGGCTGATGAAATACGGTACCTCGGCCACATCTTCACGACGGGTTGCTTGGGTTTGAGGTTCACGGTTCAAATATCAGAGAATAACATCGAATGCTCGCTTCGTCGTTGCCAGCAAAAGCACCCCGATCAACAACCAACGAATCGTGCCTTGGGGTGCTTTTTCTGCACCAAATTTAGAGCCAACAAAACCACCACACCCAACCGCTAGTGCAAACGATGCAAGGGGTGAAAACGAAAGTTCGAGTTGACCTGAAAGTTGGGCACCAAGCAAACCAGCAGCAGAATTGACCCAGATGAACAGGGCTGCTGTTGCGGCTGCAGCCTTCGGTGTAGCCCAACGCTTCAAAACGAGGATAGGGGATAGGAAAATTCCACCACCCACCCCGATCATTCCGCTTAGAACGCCAATGGAAGCGCCGATTGGTACGGTGGTTTGTAAACCGGGCAGGGGGGTTAGTTCTGTTTCCTCGGTCGTTTTATTTGTTCGCGCTAACCGGTACGCTGCGAACAGCAAAGCGAAGGAAAGTAAGGCATCATACACGTTGCCATCAACGTCGAGCGTTCCTCCAAAAAAGGCTGCTGGGAGGCTTGCCACGATGAAAATAAACGATAACTTAGGTCGATGGAACCCCGCTTTTTGAAAGTGGTAAAACGCAAGTCCTGCGACGACGAGGTTCAACACCCAAGCGTGCTGTTTGAGCCAAGAACTGTTCATTGAAGCAAAACTCGATAGGGAAAGGAGAGCGAGGTAGCCGGAAGCTCCGCCGTGGCCAACCGATGCATAAAGCGCTGCAATGAAGAAGAGTGCACCGCACAAGAACAGTGCATCTGCATCCATAACGAACCGACCCAGAGGTTCATTCGAACTTCATTTGGTTGCCGCATTCCGGGTAGGAACAGGTAACGGTGTAGCGAGCCTTTTTCGGTTTAGGGATTTTGAGCATTGAGCCGCATGAATCGCACTGAACGCGAAGAGTTTCGGGGGCTTTTGTAGCCGGGGCGTCGCCAATGGTTCGACCAACTTCAGTTGACCAACCAAGGTTATCCTTGTATGAGTCGCCTGTGGTGACGATCTTTTTTTGTTTCAAAGAAAGGCGCATCTTGCGCTTTCGCTTTTTGGGTTTCTTACCCCCTGCCGGTGCCTTTGCCGCCATGTGAATCGTCCTTCGCTTGGCGTCGTTGTATTCAATGACTTCGGCTAAAATCTTCACCAAGGTATTCAGAGATACCATTCACTGGGTTGTGAACGATGTGCCCGTTCTTCTCTAGCGCAGCCGCAAGTGGAGGGCGAGCGTGAACTGGATCTGTGTGGTAGACGATGACTTCTTCCGCTTCGCAGGCGGCGGCGAAATCAACGATTTCTTTGTGGCCGGCGTGGGTTGAGAATGAATATGTGTCCCATTCAAGAGGGATTTCGGTATCTTTGCCGAAGATTTTCAATGTCCCTTCGTTTTGAAGTTGCCTTCCCCCTGTTCGACTCGCTTGGTACCCTGTGAACAAGATTGCATTCTTTGGATCGTGGCGCAAACGGTTGAGGTACCAAATGGAGGGACCGCCTTGCAGCATGCCCGAGGTTGAAACGATGACGTCGGCTTCGAGGGCTCGCTTGCGATCGGACTTGCTTGAAACGCGTCGACACCACGACCAAGCAGCGCGAAGAGCTGCAGGATCTCGAAGGGTGTCTGGGTGGTTCATTTGCATTTTAGCGATGCGTTTACCCATACCGTCAACATGAACGTTGAGGTGTGGGAGGTATTTGTGAAGCCGCATGACAACATCTTGGGTTCGGCCATTTGCAAAGGCGGGAATAAGAACTGTACCACCACGATCGACAACCCGCTGAACATGCTCAATGAACCGTTGAATTTCTTCGTCGAGGTTTGGATGTTCGCGTCCGCCGTATGTACCCTCAACAAACAGGGTATCGACCTTACGTGGTTTCGCTCCTTTTGTCAGAGGTGAATCACGTGTGTCGAAGTCTCCTGAAATCAATACTTTACGCTGAGGTGTTTCCAAATCAAGCATTGCCGCTCCAGGAATATGACCGGCTTTTCGAAGGGTTAGCTTCCAATCGTCATGATCCCAGGTTTCACCAAAATCATGAATTCGCCATGCATCAAGTGCTGTATCAATATCGCGCTTATCCCACGCAAGAGGATAGTTTTCAATCGAACTCACCTTATGGCAGTCATACCACATCATTTCAGAAATTTGGGCAGTAAGGGCCGTTCCATGAAGAAGCGTCCGATGATTAGAACAGAGCCATGGCGCCATACCGAGGTGATCAACGTGGGAATGTGTGATGACTGCATCGCTGACTTTTGGTGCTTCAGATGGATAACGTGGTGGATTGGTTGGAGCAAGTCCGTAATCCAAAAGAAGGCGTGTCTGTTGCTCATTTTCAAAGACGATCCCGACATTTCCAACTTCATCACCGCCGCCAAGGCAGTGGTAACGAAGTCCCTTCTTTGGTGCATCCTCAGGGTAGGAAGAAGTTCGGCCAGGGGAGTAGAGAACCATGCTGCTCACCGTTTGGTTGGTGCGACACATGATGAAGATGTGCCTCAAATGGGAGGGAGACCCCTTGGTTTCCTATGGAGGATATCAGAGGGGGTTTGTGTTTATTTTTGATTGGTTTTTATGTGGTAGTATTATGTGCTTGTCGCGACCATATTCTACGGGGCATACTCTCGTTTCT
>DUKM01000027.1:14739-15361 GCA_013329255.1 Candidatus Poseidoniaceae archaeon
CACAAATATCGTTTCCATTGGATTCGATTCCTCCTCAAATAATTCATCCTTTTCCGATTTTTGTATTGAATAGAATTGAGTTGGAGTGGAATTTTGACAAAGGTTGCGTTTCGATAGGAAAGAATGTCCACTCTGCGAAGGAAACTTGAACCATTAGCGTCTGGTTGAACCATGGGCCGACAACTGAACCATGCGTTCATTGTTGACGGAGATCGTTGTTTTGGTTGCGCAGCTTGCATAGCGTTGTGCCCAATTAACGTTCTAACACTCATCGACAGGCTCGCAGTCGTCGATGAAGATGCATGCACTCACTGTGAGCTATGCATTCCCTCGTGCCCTGTTTTCGCACTCGATATTCTTCCAAATCCAGAGGTGGCGGCGTGAAAAAGTACCTCTGCATTGGGAGTTCAATCTCGAACCTCATCGCAAGCTCCCAACTCGCTCAGCATTCCGAGGTGCACCTGATCGAGATTCACGCCGAGGTTGGTATGCCAACAAGCCAGCCAGGATTTGTCAATGACATGGAACTTCTTTCACCTTACCTAGACGAGGAACAACTCAAATTTCTTCGGCCGCACGCAAACGAACCAGGTTGGGGACTTCGAAGTGAATGGTTAACCAA
>DUKM01000027.1:15767-16665 GCA_013329255.1 Candidatus Poseidoniaceae archaeon
GAATTTCAAGGAGGCGGTCCAACGCCCCGCAGCAACCTCACATTCGACCACATCATCGATGCCTCGATGTGTGTACCCGAGGCACCCGGAAACCTTCACCATACCATCGATCCCAAACTTGAAATTTACACCGCTCTCAAAGATTCAACCCTCTGGTTTGGTGGGACGGCACTCACCACTGATTGCGCAGAATTAGGAACTGACGTCTGGACGTTCAATCGGGCAGAAGGCCTTGCTGAAGTTTGGTTTGAAGGCGAGCCAACATGGGAGCCAAAGCATGGTTGGATTGAACAGGTGCGTTCGAACCTTTCTTCAAATCCTACTCAACGTACAATCGACGCACAGGTCCTCATAGGTCTCCAGATTTCCGAGGCTTTTGCATGACGGAAAAACTCTACCTGCGGAGCATTAATGCAGGTTATTATCAGAAATTTAACGCTTGTGTCACATCCATTGATGCAGATCACGTTGTTCTTGATCAGACGCTCTTCTATCCCCTTGGAGGTGGGCAAAACTGGGACACAGGAATCATCGAAGGACCGAATGGTCCGCTTGAAGTTACGGAAGTCCGTGGTCGTGAAGATGTCAAACATACAGTAGGTGAGGACCACCAACTTGCAGTCGGTGATGAAATCAAAGGCACGATTGACTGGGACCGCCGGCACGCTCACATGCGAATGCATACAGCGCAACACCTCGTTTCTGGCCTTGTCTATGAGATGTTTGATGGCGCTCGAACCGTTGGCAATCAAATCCATAGCGACCGCTCAAGAATTGATTTCAACCCGATTGCGTTTGATGAGGCGATGTTGACAACCATCACCGAACGCACCAACGAAATTATCGGGCAAAACCTCGAGGTGACAGACACCATTATGACTCGAGAAGAAGTCAACGC
>DUKM01000052.1 GCA_013329255.1 Candidatus Poseidoniaceae archaeon
TCATTCATGTGCTCTCCTGGACAATGGTTCAGTTTCCTGTTGGGGGAGCAATGAACGTGGCCAATTAGGCAATGGCGACTATGTGGATCAGACATCACCAACTTTAACCGCAGCATTTGATTCTGGAAGAACGGTTGTGGATATTTCTGGAGGTAGGTGGCACACGTGTGCTCTCTTGGACAATGGGCAGGTTTCTTGTTGGGGTTACAACGCAAATGGCCAACTGGGGCATGGTCCGGGTGTGGGGTCAATCACTCCACTCACCATCACACATTCAGGTGGAATCTCAAATGCGGTCTCAATTTCAGCTGGCTACGAACATTCTTGTGCTGTATTGAGCAACGGCTCTGCAATGTGCTGGGGGTCAAATAACAACGGTGGCATGGGTATTGGGGATGCCACCCCAAATGCACACGTATACGCAGTCACGGTCCCGAATTCACTTGACCCCGACCGAAAAGTCATTGCTGTTGATGCAGGTCGTGATCGAACCTGTGTGCTGTATGACAATCAATCTGTTGCCTGTACTGGGAGGGGTGACGCCGGTCAAATTGGAAACAACGACACTTCAAACCAAATCAATTTCACCTACACCATTCCTCTTGTGGTACCGCGTTCCATTGCCATTGACAATGGGGACCAAGACGGCGACGGCTTCGCCGATCCATTAGATGCCTATCCAGAAGACATCATGCGCGCCGCCAAATGTGTTGCACCGACCTACGGCCGATACGTCTGTACGACCGTAGGGCTTGGGAAATATGTACCAGCAAACGACGCAATCTACCCCACTGATGCATCCATCGGGCATTATGTTGACCAAGTTGGACAAGTGGGGGAGCGTCCTTGCCCCGTTGGCACCTACAACCCGACAACAAGCGCAGAACAATTCTCAGCATGCCTTGGCTCTGATGCAGGTCACTTTGTCGACCTCATTGGCCAAGGCGAACAGACCCCTTGCGATGTCGGTACCTTCCAACCAGGCACACGTTCCCAATCATGCCTTCCTTCTGATTTGGGCCACTTCGTGAACATGACCGCTCAAACGACTCAAATTCCATGCCCTGTCGGAACCTTCCAAAACGAAACAGAACAAGTGGATTGCCGGCCAGCAGAATGGGGTCACTATGCGAATGAAACGGGCCAAGTGAATCAAACTGCTTGCCTCGAAGGCTCCTATAATCCTGACAACGGTTCAATCTTTTCAACAGATTGCCAGCCAGCGGACATCGGCCACTTCGTCAATGAGACAGGCAGGTACAACCAAACTGCATGCGCCATCGGCACCTTGCAAAATCAAACGGGCCAATCGTCCTGCTTCAACGCTTCACGCGGCCACTACGTCTCGCTTTTGGGCCAATCCACCGAAGTACCTTGCTCAGTGGGCACCTACAATCCTCTTCGTGGTGCAAACAACTCCACTTGGTGCCTTCCAGCCACCCGCGGACACTTCGTCAACGAAACGGGCCAAGGCGATCAGACTCCATGCCTGAGCGGCACTTACAATCCAGTCAACGGGTCTTCAGATCCCAACGCCTGTGTGGACGCTGATATCGGCAACCACGTGGCAACCTTCGGCCAATGGGAACAAACCCCCTGTGCGCCCGGCACCTATGAAAATCAAACTGGGCAAATCCTTTGCAATGAGGCAGACAGCGGTCATTTCGTCAACGAAACGGGTCAAACCAGCCAAGAAAAATGCCTGCCAGGGACATACCAATCCTTTACAGGCCAGTCCTTTTGTTTCAGTGCAAGTCCAGGTTATTTTGTGCCTCTTGAAGGCCAAGTGAATCAAACGGCATGTGGAATTGGAACGTTCAATCCAAACGTAAGTTCAATCAATGCTTCTGATTGCATCGCCGCCACACCTGGGCATTTTGTCAACCTCACCGGCCAAGCGAATCAGATGCCATGCTCGATTGGTACCTACAATCCAGCTTCTGGCTCGAACACTTCTGACGCTTGCCTTAACGCATCCTCTGGCTATTACGTGAACATCACAGGTAGTGTTAACCAAACGCCTTGCTCAATAGGAACCTACAACCCAACGGAAGCAGGGAATTCTTCTGAGGCCTGTCAGTGGTCCTCTAGAGGGCATTATGTCGACCTTGAGGGCCAATCGATCGAGATTGCTTGCCCAGCGGGAACTTACAACCCAATGATGGGGTCTGATTCTTCAGAAGCATGCCTCGAAACCGAAGCCGGACATTATGCGGACGAGACGGGACAAGCCAGACAAACCCCTTGTCGAATCGGAACCTACAACCCGATCAATGGCTCTTCTTCCATCTTTGATTGTAAATTAGCCAATGCAGGGTATTTCGTTCCTATCGAAGGTCAAGCAAAACAAACACGCTGTCCGCCCGGTACTTCTCAACCTGAAACCGGCCAATCAGAATGTCAGTTGGGTGAGGGCGGACAATTGCAAACCGATTCAACCCCAGTGGAAACCTTCCAATTGGTGTTCCTTATCTCATCAGCGCTCATGATTGCAATGGGCATGGTCCTCTTGAGTCGAAGAAAGAAACGTAAGGGTGGGAAGAAAACCACCGACGCAATGAGGCGCCGTTACAATTACTGAGCGGATGCCTTCTCAAGAGAGAATATCCTGAAGTCGTTCATCATCAGCAGCCTTTCTGATCGAGCGAGCAATCCTTCGCCCTGTTGACATTCGAGTTTCATTAATGTCTGAGTAGGGTGATCCTCCGACAAACGGATTTGAACCCGCCACAATTCGAGCGCTGATCTCAAAGACCTTGAATTCAAGTTGGTCGGTGACGATTGTTTCGAGGCAGAAAGGTCCAAGCATGCCTCGACTGTTTTCTTCAAGTTCAAACGATGCAGCAACGGTGCCTTCTGCCATCTCAAAGGCACGCGGGAGAAGTGATTCACGGATGACAACGGGTTGATTTCCGGTCACGACAAAGGATGGCTCAAGAGCCATTTCTCTGAGGTCACGCAAGGAACCAAGTTTGTAGAATTCATCCACGTTGGATTCATCGCGTCGATCCATCGAAAGCAGTTCAAGCCGGCCGAGGTTTTTGCCAGCGTTTTTGCCGCGTCCTTGGACTTGGTAACCATCATCTGCGGTAGGATCGAAGAAAAAGTGAAGGTAATATCGGCAGCCAAGCACGTATTCTTGGATGGTGAATTCTTCTTCAATGTCGACGTTTCTGCGGAAATCACGGTAATCTCGAGCAATAAAGTAGCCACGGCCCCCTTTTGCACCGGCGTACTTGACAATAACGGGACCGTCGATGTCGTGAGGGTCTTCAAGAACCCGCGGCATGGTGCATCCACCGCTTTCGAGCCATTGGCGCTGGCGTGCCCTGCTGCTTTCCCAGTGGAGGATGCCTCGGTTGCCGAAGGTCGGTACCTCGAGGGCGCGGAAGTTCGAGGAGCCGAGGTATTCCACGAGTGAACCGTGGGGGATGATGACGACGTTGCGTTCTCTAAACCATTCAGCATGGTCCAACATTTCTCGATAGTTTTCGAGCATCAACCATTCATCTGGTTCTGCACCAGGGAAGGCTTTGTAGAAGCGACGACGGTTTTCTCCGACCGCAATTCCTAGAGTTTTGAACCCCTCCATTCGGGCGCCGTGGAGGATTTGAAGGGAAGAGTGAGAGGCAACGACACCGATGACGATGTTGTCTGCGTCATAGTCTGCGAGCCAATTTTTCAGCGTATCAGCGGTTACGACCATGTCGAGGGGTTCCGTATTTGCTCTATGAGGGTTATGTTCATACATACTGTTCTCGGGCAAATAGAAAGCATTCCTACAACCTCGGATTTGTCGCAAGAACGACAAACCCCCTGCACAAGGGGGGGTTGATGATTTGGCAAAATTTGTTGTTGCGGGTTCTTCTTTCGGGAGGGATTGTTGTTGCAGCAAGCGAAATTGCAAAACGAAACAGTTTGTTTGGTGCTTTGCTCATTTCCCTCCCTTTGGCCTCCATTATGACCCTTATTTGGCTGTACCACGACACGGGAGATGTCGAGAAAATAGCAATCTTTTCCCAAGAGGTGTTGTGGCTTGTGATTCCATCGCTTGTGCTGTTCATTGCTTTGCCCGTATTGCTCACGAGAGGGATGGAGTTTTGGCCTGCTCTTGGGGCTTCGATGGTTCTCACAGGCGTGTGTTACGCCATAGGTGCGCTGATCGCTGCCAAGGTTGTCGCCCCTGTGTGATGCGTCTCAAGGTCCTCGTCAAGCAACTGACAAAGGGTGAAGAGTTCAAGGGCTCGTTGGAGATGTCCGAGCATGGCCGAAGGTTCTCCCTCCCACCGAATGACATATGGTGGCTACCTGCGCTTGGATGAATTGCTGGAGTTACAAGACGGTCCAGAAGGCTACGCTCCCGCACCGTGCAACGATGAACAGCATTTTGTCATCACCCACCAAGCCTTTGAACTCTGGTTCAAGATGATTCTGAGGGAATTGAAGGAAGCACACCAGCTGATCAATCAAGATCATGTCGAAGAAAAATCACTCCCGAGGTTGGTCCACCACCTCGACCGAGTGACCGAAATCTTTCGCCTCTTAGCCAATCAATGGAAGGTAATGGAAACCTTAGCGCCTCAAGATTTCCTCGCCTTTAGGGACAAGTTGGGGACCTCCTCAGGATTTGAATCGTGGCAAATGAGGGAACTTGAAGTCCTCTTGGGTTTGGAGAATGAACAACGTATGGGTGGTATGGACCCCTTGCTTCACATGAGGAAACTGGCTTCAGAAGGCAAGGTTAGCGACAAGGTTCTCGCGAACTTCGAGGCCACTTCAAACGCTCCTTCACTCAACGATGCTCTTGGAGCATGGCTAGCGCGAACGCCTGTGAATGGCTCACTCCCTGGTCAAGACGGAGACGAGGAAGCGGTTGCGGCCTTTGTTGAAGGTCATTTGGACGTGATGAAGCGCCACGGAGAAGAGGTCATTGCTCACATTGTAGCCATTGGTCACGGGAGTGAAGAACAAGTTCGGCCCCGCAT
>DUKM01000029.1 GCA_013329255.1 Candidatus Poseidoniaceae archaeon
GGCTCGGCCGGAATTGAACCGGCGATCTTCGCCATGTGAAGGCGACGTCATAACCCCTAGACCACGAGCCCTAAGGTAGTCTGTCCTAAAGCACCGATGATATAAGCCTCGCCGTTGGCTTGCTTGCGATGGTTCAGCGGTGTTCATTCAAGTGAACCAAACCAACTTCAAGTCGGTCGTGAGTTGGATGAACTTCGACGAGGAAAACTGGAACTTCAAGGGAGTCTGACAACTCTTCAGCAAGTGAAAGTGGCAGTTCGATGCGCTCAAATTGAGCATCGTATCGAATCCAGCCTTCTGCCACGCCAAGTTCGTGCTTCAATTCTGCTACATCGTCAGGTGCATCAGCCAGCGAGGTTGGAATGGCTCCGAACAGGATGGTGTCATCCTCACTCAGCACTTCGTATGGCCGAAGGGTTGCTTGACCCCTTCTGCGGAATCGAGCTCTCAATTGACCTGCGTCCTTGAAACGGGCGGAACAAAACTTGAGATGGAAGTTCATTGGTTGAGCGGCCTCTTTCAAGCGAAGTGCTAGATCAGCAGAACCTTCTGCTGCGGCTGTGATGCCGCCGCTTAGATTGAAGCCTCGGACGTCCATGTTTTCCTGATTGCCAACGGTAATTTCGAGTTCGTTGAGGTTAAGGAAGGATACTGGCGATGATTCAAGTTGGTCAAGCAGAGCAAACAACTGCTCTTCTTTATCTGGTTCACAGGGGAGTTCCACACCAACTTTGATGCCCGAATCAGCGCATGCTTGCATCACTGGAAGGTACTTGGTAACCGTGCCATCCAGCAGGTGAAAACGAATCTCATCAAGGCCAGCAGAACCGAAGGCGGCTGCTTTTGATGGATTAAATGGAATTGAAGTGTAGAGGTGGATGTGATGTTCTTTACCAAACGCCGCTTTGAGTTGCTTCACCGCTTCAAGTGAGCGTTCCATGTCGAGCATTGGGTCGCCACCGGTGATTCCGGTCCCTGTCGCACGCATGGCATGGCCTTCCTCGATGACCTCCTCCCAGGTGGAACAGCGGCGTTCATTGGCAAACATGTCTGGTGATTCACGGCGGTTGTCCGAAAGCGGGCAATAATCGCAACCCCAGTGGCATTTTCCAGTGACGAAAAGAACGAGTTTGCTGCCGATCTGGCATTGGACACAACCTTCGGCTTCACCGTCCTCCGCTGGAAGGATTTCTGTTGCCATTTGCAGTGAAGCGGCCATGGAACTCAGTTGGGCGTGCCGGCGTTTGGGTTTGAAGCCGTCGCTAAGGTTCGTCGGGATGAGTGCGGACGGCATTGGTGATCAACCAACGGTGAAAGCGTCTATCAAGCGTCAATTCCGGATGAAAAGTGAGGGCAAGGCGACGACCGTCAAGAACGCCTACCGTTTCTTGTTCAAGGGTGGCAACCACTTCACATTCAACGGAATCTGTTTCAAATCGAGGTGCTCGAATAAACACGCCGGGATAGCCGCTGGCTCGAACTGGTGCAGCGTTTGGTCCGACTGGGAGTGGTCTGTGGTTGAATCGGTCTGGATCTGCGACATGATTGGCCGTTATTCCCGCTTCTGGTACGATCAAATTCACTTCCAATTCCGCCTCGAAGGATTGACGTTGACGACCCCAAGCGTTGCGAGCGATGGGTGCCGCAATGTATGGAGTGCGCTCCCCATCCGGTGCTGAGAGAAGGATGGCACCTGCACAAGTGCCCAAGACTGGGCGTGATTCATACTCATCCATCCAAGCATAAAGTGCGGGCAACAAGGCTTCGCTTTCGCTTGCTTTTCTCATGGCGGTTGATTCTCCACCAGGAAGCACCAATGCGTCCAGCGTTGCATCAACTTGATCTCCACGACGCAGTTCTACGACTTCTAAATCAACGGAAAGTTCTGCTGCTGCACCTTGCAACGCTTCGATGTGTTCATGGCGAGCGCCTTGCAACATCGCTAATCCAATGCGCACCATGGTATTTCGAAATGCCACCACCCTAAGAGGTCAACGGATTACTCCAACCGTTCAATCCAACTGAACATCGGGCTAAGCCCTCCATGCAAGGTGTTGAAAAACCTCCAAGCGGTGCCGGAACCAATGGGCTATGACGATTGCTTCCTTGTCCCGGGTCCCGTGCGTATGGGTCAACCCTGCCTTAGCGCCATGGCGACGCCAGTAATCACAGCACGCGGACCTGAGTTTCGTGACGTGATGGCCAAACTGAACTCCGGACTTCGGTCTGCATTCAACCTCTCACCATCCCCGTCTGTCCGGAAATCAGAATCTTGGACCGGAGAGGATGGTTACAAAGTCGTCGTTGTTTCTGGAAGCGGAACCGCAGCGATGGAAATGGTGATTGCAAACCGCTTCCGCTCCAACGATTTGGTGCTCGTTCCGACCAACGGGAAATTTGGCGAACGGGTTGCAGACATTTGCAACCGGTTTTGCAATGTGAAGCATCTCAAAGGAGAATGGGGCCGGGCATTTGACCTCGGAGAATTGGAGCGGCAACTCGAACGAAAGTGCTACGAGGCGGTTCTCATCTGCCACAACGAAACAAGCACAGGCATCACACAAGATGCCGAAGCAATTGCGGAAATGTGTGCCCGCCATGAAACACCGTTCATTCTTGACGGGATCACATCGGTGGGAGGTATGCCGGTTCACCCAGCAGCGTGGAAAGCCGAAGCGGTGGTCATGGGCGCGCAGAAATGCACCGCTGGCCCTTCCGGAATTGCCGCCATCGCCATCAACGAACATTACATTGAGCGCATGCACGCCATTCGAGAACAAGGTGATGCAAATCCAACCTACTACCTCGACATGGCCTCGGCCCTCAAGAAAGGCAATGATGACCAAACCCCTTGGACACCAGCCATCAACCTGGCAATGGGCTGGGGTGCAGCATTAGAAGTGCTGCAAAATGAAACAAATGAAGTCCGCTGGAACCGCTGCGCTCACATGGCAAACGGTGTGAGAAACCTGTATACCGACCTTGGATTCGAACTCTTAGCCGATGCATCGCAACGCAGTGATTCTGTGACCGCCATCATGTACCCTGAAGGGATTGATGACGGGTGGCGCTCAAGGTTGAAGGATGAATTCAACACCCAAGTCATCGGTGCGCAAGATCACCTCAAAGGGAAAATGTTCAGAGTGGGCTCAATGGGCGAGACACCGGTAGAAGAAATGGTTGAAGGATGCATCCGCATGCTCGATTGCTTCCGTGCCTGCGGCCATGACCTTCCAGAGGTCGATGTTGCCAGTTACTTTTGAGGTGGAATGAGATGCGTGCGATTGTGTTAGGGCGTTTCCAGCCTTTCCATAACGGACACGCCTTTTTGTTGCTTGCGGCCGCAGCAACTTTCCCTGAAGAACCAGTCATGGTTGCGGTTGGCTCGGCTCAAAGTGAATGGGAGCCAAACAATCCGTGGTCAGCAGAAGACAGGACCGCCATGCTACACGCTTGGGCGAAATCGATTGGGATTGAAGTTGAAGTGTGTTCAATTGAAGACATCAACGACCCACCAAACTGGGTTGCCCATGCCACGAAGCATCACGGAAAAGGGACGCTGGTGACTTCAGATCAGGCCACATTGGCCCTCTATGAAGAAGCGGGATTCCCGGTTCACGAAGTGGTGTTGAATGACAGAGAGCGTTACGAAGGTTGGCGGGTCCGTCAAACTGCAAAGATGCTCTCAACGGTGTACGACGACGATGCTGTGAGAGAAGTCTTAGGTCAGACGGTTCCGAAACCGGTGATTGAATGGCTGATCGAAAACGATGCTTTGTTCCGCCTTTCGACGTTTGAAACAGGCGTGCATGCTGGTTGATCACTTTCGAAACAATTTCTTTTTTACGTCTTTTTTTAATTGTTCCTTGACAAGTTCTCGCGCCTTCGACTCGGCTTTGGCTTTGATGGATTCTGAAATGGCACTGACCTTCTTCTTTGCTGCTTCTTTCATCGGCTTGGTTGCTTCATCGATGACGTTGCGCTTGACAGCACCTGCAGCTTCCTTTACTGCTGTTTTGGCGGCTTTGCCCGCAGCACCAGCAACTTTTCCGGTGGCTTTGCCCGCAAGTTTCTTGACCATGCATGCCCATCAAAGGCATTCATCAAGAAGGTTTGGCCATCATTCATCCGAAGCGACGACAACTCGAGCGGCTGTCAAAACCCGTTGCTTGTACATGTAACCGGCTTCAAGAACATCGACAACATGGCCTGCTGCGAATGCTTCTGACGCAGGGATGGTTGTGATTGCGTCCATCTTTGCCGGATCGAATTTCTCTCCTTTGGCCTCGATGGCCGAAACTCCATCGGCTTGCAATTCATGCCACATTTTGTTTCGCGTGAGTCGGAGGCCTTGCGCCATTGTCGTTTCATCTTCATCGCCGACGTTTGCAAGCGCCCGATCAACATCACCAAGAACGGTTAACATTCGACGGGCTAAGCCCATGCCGCTGTATTGAATGAGTTCTGCTTTTTCCGCCATCATGCGTTTGCGCACGTTTTGGATTTCTGCATCCTTGTAAGCGATTTCTTTCTCAGCCGTTTCAGCTCGTTCGAGTGCAACCTCCAATGGGTCCTGCACTTCGACCTCGATTTCCTCGGCGAGGTCCATGGTTTCCATGCCATCTTCAATGACTGGAATCTCATCATCCACTGCATCCTCTTCGCTCATTGCTTGGCGGTGCGGGAAGTGGTCTTTGAACCCCTCGTTTCATCGCTGTAGAAACGCGGCCAGGTTCCAAGGGCCATGGCCCCATTCTGCGGCACGGAGATGTTCCCTTCCAATGATGCCGACGAGGTCATCGTTGCCCTTCCACGTGTTGATGGCGTGGACGAGTGTGCGGCTGGCTCGATCGTGGGCTTCGTATGTTGGGACAATCTTAGGATCCTCTTTCTCATCAAGCGTTTCGCCCAAAGCCTTCCTGCGTTCCATCCAATCAAGGCAAACGGACGTTGCAAATTCGTCCTCAGAGAGTCCTGTCAGGTGATTTGAAACGTCTGTCCATGTCGCTTCGCTGTACAAAGCATCAACGTGAGGCACTGGTGTTCCCAACGCTACGTCGAGGTAGAGAAAGCCACGCCCTTCCCAAACTTCCCACGCACCGGGGCTCGCGAAATGCATCAAATGAAGCAAACCTTCTTCCCCGCCTCGGAGGTTTTTCAAGGCCTCAAACACCGTTAGTTTCCCTTCGATGTCGCATGTTTCCATCCAATCCAACAACTCAGCCTCGACGTCAATGTCGAACAAACGCTTCAACCGTGGATTTGAGGCAGGTCGTTGCTCTCGGAACGCACCTGATTCCATACCGCTGTGGAGGTCTTGCCAAGGTAGGTCAAGCAAGCGCTGCAAGGCTGGCTTATCCACTAGAAGCAGCACCATTTCAAGGCCCATGGGAGGCTCTAAACGGGCGACCCGTTTGATGCCATCGGCTCAATTGAGCGAGATTGAAACTCCATTCCCTTGGCAAAGCGGGCAACAGCATTGAAGAATGCGGGACGCGCCGTTCTGCTTGGAGGGTTTTGTTGTGGCCACAATCAAAGAGCAAATCGAATTGATTCGCGCTGAGATTGACAAGACCCAGAAGAACAAGGCTACCAACGCTCACATTGGCAAACTGAAGGCCAAAATTGCTCAGTTGAAAATTAAGGAAGAAAAGGCCCATGCTCACTCCAAAGCAAGCGGTGGAGGCAAAGGCTTCGAGATTAAGAAATCAGGCGATGCGACTGTTGCGCTCGTCGGGTTCCCATCGGTTGGTAAATCCACACTGATTTCTCAAGTCACTGACGCACACTCTGAGGTGGCAGGCTATGCGTTCACCACCCTCACATGCATCCCTGGTGTTATGGAACACCGTGGTGCAAAAATCCAGATTTTGGATTTACCGGGATTGATCAAGGGAGCTGCCGAAGGAAAGGGGCGTGGCCGCGAGATTCTCAACGTCATTCGAAGCGCAGACATGGTGCTTTACATCGTCGACCCTTTCCAAGACGCCCACTTCAACGTCCTCCATCGTGAACTCCACAACGCCGGGCTGCGCCTCAACGAAACACGCCCACCAGTGTTCATCAAGCGCACGGAGCGAGGCGGTATTGATGTACGAACAACGGTCGAACAGACGCACCTCGAAGATGAAGAAATGGGTGATATCATTCGCTCGTTCGGGTTCACATCAGCGATTGTCACGCTTCGTAACGACACGACTGCGGAACAGATTGTCGATTGTTTAGCCCAAAACAGAATCTATGAAAAAGCGGTTATTGCAATCAATAAAATTGACATTGCTACTGAGGAAGAGTTGGTACACGCTCGTTCAAACCTTCCGGAAAATTGGCCAGTCATGCGGATTTCTGCGTTCAAAGGCATGGGCTTAGAGGACCTCAAGGATTTCATTTATGACAACCTTGGCTTCATGCAAGTGTTCCTCAAACCGCAAGGCCAAGATGCAGATATGGAAGAGCCGCTCATTGTCAAGGACGACACAACAGTAGAGCGCATCTGCAACAAACTTCACAGGAACTTTGTACGGAAGTTCAGGTACGCTCGTGTCAAAGGCCCAAGCGCAAAGTTCGATTGGCAGCGGGTTGGCCTAGATCACCTTCTCAAGGACGGTGACGTGTTGACGATCGTCGTCAAGCGTTGAGTTCAATCCCAGATACCCATGTCCATTCGGGCATCTTCAGTGGCGTGAATTTTTGGGTCCCACCTTGGCGACCAAACCAAATTAATGTGGACTGTAGCAAGGCCTTCCGTCATCAGTGCAGCCCTGTGAGTTGCCGCCATAATTTCGGGTGCTGCGGGGCAGCCAGGAGAGGTAAGGGTGAGGTCGATTTCAGCGTGAAGTCCTTCATCTTTCGATTCAAAACGAACATCATAAACCAAACCGAGTTCAACGATAGAAAGTTCCAATTCGGGATCTTCAACTTCATCAAGGTGGTGCAGTACATCTTTTTTCTCTACCATAATCAGACCTCGAGTTTTCGTATTTCCAACATCACCTTGTCAAACATGTTTCTGAAACCGTTTGAACGACTGGGTGAAAGTGAATTTAGAATTCCCATTTCTTGGGCAAATTCTGGAGAGAGCAACAGCGCTTGTGCAGGGGCGCTTCCATTGATTGCGATTGTGAGGATACCCATCAAGCCTTGAACGAGTTGAGCGTCTGCTCCTCCTGCCATGAGGACCTTGCCTTCATCCAGTGAGACGTTGACATGTGCTTCTGATTGGCAACCGAGGATTCGTGTTGTATCCGACCAAGTTTCGACGGGTAATGCCACAACTTCCTCGGCCATTTCGAACACCATTTCTAGGCGCTCCATTTGTGATTCGACATCTTGGAACTCTTCAATCAATTCTAGCAATTGTGCCGGGTAGGTCATGCAAACCTCTCCAAGATGGTTTTCACTTGTCCAATGAAAGCCTCAGCTTCTTCCATGGTGTTGTACAGATAAAAGGAAGCGCGAACGGTGCTCGAGATACCAAGTCGGTTGAGCAGGGGCTGGGCGCAATGGTGCCCGGTTCGCACAGCAAATCCGACGGCGTCGAGAAGATGGGCCATGTCTTCGCTGTGTAAGGTCGGATGCAAAAAGGAGACGACTGCGCTGTCGGCATCATCGTGACGCCCATACACGGTCATCCCGAGGCTGCGCAATTCACGAGCCGTGTAGCGAGCTATTTCCAAGAGGCGCTTGTGCTCGTGTTCCAAATCCAGTGCATCCATCCAGCCAAAGGCTGCATCCCAGCCGATTGCCTCCGCAATGCGAGGTGTGCCTGCTTCGAACTTGTGCTCGTTGGTTTGGTACGTCGAACCTTCCGTGGTAACGGTCTCAATCATATCCCCGCCGCCCATGAAAGGTTGCATCTCCTCGAACGTTTCGGGACGGACCAGTAAGGCTCCGATGCCCGTCGGCCCGCACATTTTGTGCGCTGAAAAGGCCATGAAATCCGCTCCGAATGCGTCGAAGTCAATTCGATCGTGAGGCACACCCTGTGCGGCATCAATCAACACCTTGGCACCAGATTCGTGAGCAAGCCGGATGATTTCCTCGACTGGGTTTCGAACCCCAAGTACGTTGGAAGTGTGAACCACGCACACAAGTTTGGCACCGTCAAGGGACGCTCCATAGACGTCCATATCGAGTGTGAAATCATCGAGTACGGGAACATAACGAACTTCTACGCCGCGTTCTTCTGCGAGCATTTGCCAAGGAACAATATCTGAGTGGTGTTCCATTTCTGTCAACACAATAGCGTCACCTTCGACCAAGTTCGCTCGCCCCCAAGCGTGGGCTACAAGATTGATCGCTTCGGTTGTACCGCTTGTGATGATGGCCCTTTCTGCATTGAACCACGACTTGAGCCGAGTTCGACATGATTCGTAGCCGTCGGTTGCCTCTCCAGCCAAGGTGTGAACCGAGCGGTGGACGTTGGCGTTTGATTGGGTGTAGTAGTCGCTCATTGCGTCAATGACGACCTGTGGTTTTTGTGTGGTCGCTGCGTTGTCGAGGTAGACAAGTTGGTGACCGTGCACGCGCCGTTGAAGAATTGGAAAATCGTCTCGTATAGCCACATTCATCACCTCTTGAGTTCGCACTCCAAATGAACCGTTAACCGGGTTCGCATTTGTTCGGTGAGTTCACCGTTTTTGAGGTTGGAGAAGGCATCGATAAGGAAACCGTTGACAATCATTGATTCTGATTCTTCGGGGCTTAAGCCTCGTGACATGAGGTAGTGGAGTTGGCTTGGATCAATTGGTGCGCTTGCTGCTCCGTGAGCCGCAGAGACATCATCGGCGAGCACTTCCAATTCAGGAATGGCTTCAGCTCGAGCTTTTTCGGAGAGAAGGAGGTTGCGAAACACTTGGCCCGCATCTGATTTATCTGCACCCTCGGCGATGGCGAGAAGTCCAGTTGCCACAAAGTGGCTGCTGCCTGAGCAAGCAGCATTGGAGACCAAATCGGAGTATGTGTGACCATGAAGATGATGGATTTCGATGTGATGGTCGTCGTGGCGCGCTCCTTGGCCGTGAGCGGTGACGGATTGACGGATCGATGCGCCAGTGCCGTTGAGGTTGGCTCGCAAATCGCTCTTGCAATTGAAGCCACCAACCGAGAGGGTCGCCGATTCAAGCGATGCATCTCGTTCAATACCCCAATCTTCACAGCGGAGCATTTTTGTGTTTGGATCGAGTTCATTGATGAAACCAAAACCAAGATGGCTGTTTGCTTTTACTTGACCCGTGATGTGAACGCCACACCAACCTGCTTCGCCTGAGAGGTGAAGCAAGACTGTAGCCTCGCCTTTGACGATGAGATCCAGATGACCTACAGCAATATGGCCTGAAGCGCGGGCGTGAATGTGCACGGTTTCGCCCTTCCCATCGATGACAAGCCGATGCGACGAACCGCCGCTCTCTTCAAGAAAGACCCGGGCTATGTCCGCGCTCTTCTCGGACCGTTGAAATGATTCTGCAGCGAAGCTATCGAAAGAGAAATCGATGGCGTCTGCATGAGGGAGTTCCTCAGGTTTCGTAGGATGGATTCGAGGCCAGGGGGTGTACCGCCACAAATGAGCCGAACGCGGAGGGACTGCCATTTGTTGGTAGTTCATCCAATGGACCCCTCCATTTCCAACTCGAGGAGTTTGTTGAGTTCCACTGCATATTCCATTGGTAATTCACGGGTGAAGGGTTCAAAGAAGCCGTTGACAATCAGGCCCATCGCTTCTTCCTCAGGCAAGCCGCGGCTCATGAGGTAAAACAATTGATCACTGGAGACTTTCGATACGCTTGCTTCGTGTTCAAGGTCGGCGGTAGCGTTACCGATTTCCATAGTTGGGTAGGTGTCGGAGCGGGATGAATCATCGAGGATCAAAGCGTCACAAACCACCTTCGAACGGCAACCTGTTGCCTTAGGCATGACTTGAAGCATGCCACGGTAGGAGGAGCGGCCACCATTCTTGGAAATGGACTTGGAGAGGATGTTAGAGGTCGTGTTGGGTGCGAGGTGGTGGACTTTCGCCCCAGCATCTTGGTGCTGTCCTTCGCCCGCATACGCTACAGAAATCACTTCTGCGTGGGCGCCTTCGCCTTTGAGCAAGACCGAGGGGTACTTCATCGTCAGTTTCGAGCCGATGTTTCCGTCAACCCATTCCACGGTTGCGTTCTTGTGAGCAACGGCTCGCTTTGTTACGAGGTTGTAGACGTTGTTCGACCAGTTTTGAACGGTGGAATATCGGATTTTTGCACCTTCCATGGCGATGAGTTCCACAACTGCGGAGTGGAGTGAGTCTGTGGAGTAGCTTGGCGCTGTGCACCCTTCCACATAGTGGATGGTGCTTCCTTCATCAGCGATAATCAGCGTTCGTTCAAATTGACCCATGTTCTTCGCATTGATTCGGAAGTAAGCCTGAACAGGCATTTCCACTGAAACGCCTTTGGGGACGTAAATGAACGATCCACCTGACCAGACGGCGGTGTTAAGCGCTGAGAACTTGTTGTCGCTGTGCGGTACAACGGTGCCAAAGAATTTCTTGACGAGTTCTGGGTGGGTTTTCAATCCGGTGTCCATGTCAAGGAAAATAACGCCTTGTTCCTCGAGGTCTTCTCGGATCGAGTGGTACACTGCTTCAGATTCGTACTGAGCAGTCACGCCACCAAGCCACTTTTGTTCCGCTTCGGGAATGCCGAGGCGGTTGAAGGTGTTCTTGATGTCATCTGGAACGTCATCCCAGTTCTTTTCAGTCTTGTTCGAGGAGCGGAGGAAGTAGGTCACATTTTCAAAATTAATCGAATCGAGGAGGTTGCAATTTCCCCAATCGGGCATAGCACGCTCTTCGAAATGGCGGTAAGCCTTGATGCGGATGTCAGTCATCCATTGAGGTTCGTTCTTGAGTTCCGAGATGTCGCGAACAACTTGTTCAGACAGCCCTTTGTCGAACCGGATGGTGGCGTTTTCTGGGTCGTGGAATCCATAGCGATAATCTCCAACTGCTTCTAATGCTTCTTCATTCATCATCTCACCTCATGCTGCAGCGTCGAGCCAATCATAGCCGCGCTCTTCCAGTTCGAGGGCCAACTCAGGGCCCCCTGTTTTGACAATTGCACCATCGATCATGGCGTGGACGAAGTGAGGTTTCACGTGGTCCAAAAGCCGTTGATAGTGGGTGATGATGAGGCAACCTGCTTCGGGTGCAATTTGATTAATGCCTTTTGCAACGATCCGAAGAGCGTCGATGTCAAGGCCTGAGTCTGTTTCGTCCAGAAGCGCAAGGGTTGGCTTTAGAAGGAGCATCTGCAACATTTCGAGTCGCTTTTTCTCTCCGCCGCTGAAGCCGTCGTTCACATAGCGGGAAAGGAAACTCTTGTCCATTTCCAACTGAGCCATGGCTGCGTTGAGTTCTTTCCGGAACACACGTCCTTTAGGTGGATCATCTCGAACGCTAGCAACCGATTTCTTGAGGAAGGTTCCGACTTGAACCCCTGGAATAACTGCAGGGTATTGGAAGGACAAGAACATGCCAGCTCGAGCCCTTTCAAAGACCGCCATTTCTTCCAGCGGACGGCCTTCGAAGAAGATACTACCGTCGGTGATTTCGTAAGCAGGATGGCCCATCACGACATTCGCAAGGGTGGACTTTCCTGCTCCATTTCGACCCATGATGACATGAATCTCTCCACGATGAATCTTGAGGTTCAATCCCTTGATGATGGATGTACCTTCCACGCTGACGTGGAGATTTTCGACGCGTAACATCTCTTCCTTCATCGCCACACCCAACACTCCCTTGCGTCTCTCCCTTATCAAGTGGTGTAGGGGGCTTAACGACCATATCAAGGCTTAGTCTACCGATAGGAACCGCTAAAATCCGAGGCTTGAAATGGTGGCGAACAATCAGCAGAGCATGGAAGAGGACGATTTGGTTGCAAAATACGCTGCCGAAGCAAAGATTGCAATGTCTGCAGAGGCGGCAAAACGAATCGCTGAAACCGTCGACCCCGTTGAAGAAGCCAGGCTTCGTTCAACTTCCCTCCTAACGCTCTTGCACACGCCGGAAATGGTTCCGGCTTTGCTCGCTCGCTTGGGCGATGTACGGGCTGCCCTCGACGGCCACGGTGGCGGTATTGCCGTGTCCAAACTGGACTGGGCTGAAGGTGAAAGTGAGTCGTTGGATCTTGTCCTCGACCTCACCGGTGCATGCCTTTCATGCGGGGCTGCACCAGGAACTCTGGAGGGCGTGAGGACCGATCTTGAAGGTGATTCTGAAATTACAAGGGTGCGGTTCGACAAGGCCTTGCTCGAAACCTTCGATGAATTGGGCCGAGAATTTATCTTGGCTCATGGCGCTGTTGAGTTTGTTTGAACCAAAGTCCAAGCAACCAACCCTGAGCGGAGGGATTGAAAGACACGCGCCTTTGGCCACATCATGGGCGCATGGAAGGAAGGTCGACGCGATGACCCCGAGCCTTGTAGAGAACAAGATCAAGGGTTGTTCGAAATTACCGGCCGAGATGGTCGCGCCCGCTTGGGAAGGCTCCACACTTCACACGGCGTTCTTGAAACCCCAGCACTGCTCCCCGTCATCAATCCAAACATCCGAACCATTGAACCTCGAGAAATGTGGGACAGATACGGCATTGGAGCGTTGATTACCAACTCTTACATCATTTGGAAGCACGATGAATTGAAGCAAAAAGCAACTGCAGATGGAGTCCACAAACTGCTGGATTTCCCCGGTGTTGTGATGACCGATTCGGGCACCTTCCAGTCCTACATTTACGGCGATGTGGAGGTTGGCGTCGAAGAAATCGTCGAATTCCAACAAAGCATCGGCGTCGATATCGCAACCATGCTTGATGTGTTTTCCCGACCGGACATGACACACGAACAGGTCGAACATTGCGTTGATGAAACGCTTGAGCGTGCAGCCAAAAGCGTCGTGGCATCCGGCTCAACAATGCTAAACGGCCCCATTCAAGGCGGCCTGTTCAAAGACCTGCGAACAAAATCAGCGAAAGGCATGGCTGAACATCAATTCGCAGTCCACCCGATCGGCGGCATTGTGCCGGTGATGGAACAGCATCGATACAAAGACTATGCCAAAATAATGCTGGCCACCCTCCCCTACCTCCCTCCAGAACGTCCCGTCCATATGTTCGGCTGCGGCCACCCGATGTTGTTTCCAATGTCGATTGCTCTTGGTGCGGACCTGTTTGATTCAGCTGCGTACGCTCTTTTTGCTCGGGATGGACGCCTTTTGACGCCGTGGGGAACAGAACGGATTGATTCGATGAACGACTGGCCGATGATGATGCCATGCGTTGCGACCATCACCCCCGTCGAGGTCAAGGCGATGTCCAAAGAGGAACGCACCGCACTGCTCGCTCGTTACAATCTGGAGATGACATTGAGTGAATTGAGTCGATGTAAGCAAGCCATTCGCGATGGAACCTTGTGGCGCCTTGTCGAACGACGCAGCCATCAGCATCCAGCCCTACGAGAAGCGTTCCTTTGGTTATCAACCCGCCCACAACAAGCAATGATGAAGCTCAAAATGCTCGACGACTTAATCCTCAATGATCGAGATGCAGGGCGCGAACGCGGCCCTGATTCAGGCAGATGGGAAGAAGGATGGAACTGGCTCGTTCACGCTCAGGAAACACCTCGCAAGGGGGGTGAACCTTGGGGGGGTGAAGACACCTTCGTCCGCCCTCAGATCGTCTCAGCACGCCGGAATATGATCGAACGATGGACGCCGTTAGAAAACCAAGGACGCGGTTGTGAAAGCGTCCTCATCATGCACGGTTCCTCTGGCCCTTGGCGGGAGCGATTGAGCGACATCATGGTCCGCATCACCCATCATGCACCAGGACTCGAAGTTCTGATTCTCACCCCCGTTGGTTTAGTGCCGTATTCGCTTGAGGACCTCAACCCCTTTGCCCACATCGACGGACCAGATTGGCTTTGGCGACGGCGGCCAAACCTCTCGTGGATCCGACGCGAATTGGATCGCCTTCACCTGAGCGAACGCAAAATTATCACTGTGGATATGCTTGGCGATGGCATACAAGCTCGATGCATGGAGGCCTTGCAGCAAGCAGGCGTGGTCGATGCTGTTGACGACACCGAATCTAGCGCAACCCATCTTGATCGGGACGGGAGGGAAGCAGCGAAGTTGATTGTGTATCGTCGTCTTGTTTCCGACAAACTCACTGTCCTGATGAACGTTGAAAACAAGGCTGCTTGCGACCTTCTGGCTGATGCGACCTTTGTTGTAAATCGGCAAGGCCGAGTCAAAAACGCAATCACGGCTGCAGGCGCACACATCGCCAGCCCCCGGCTTGGCGACGGTGGATTATCGCTCACCGATGAAGGCGCAGTCGCATTGCACGCCTTGAGGAAACTTGAGATTCCAACACAGATGCCGACCTCGACGGCTCAACCTCCGAAAGGAGCCGGTCCTGCGTGGGTGATGGTCGATGAGGATGCAGAACCCTTTGTTCGGCAAGGGCGTAACGTGTTTCATGGCTTCGTCTTGGCCGTCGATCCGTGGATTCGACCCTCGCAAACATGCCTTATTGTCAACAAAAGCGGTGCACTTCTGGGTCATGGTTTGTCGAATGGGACAGCCGATGAATTCACTGGTTTCACCAAAGGAATCGCTGTGAAAACAAGAGGCGGCCTCTCGCTTTAGGCCGCAGTTTGTATGAGATAAACGTGGTAGCATTCAAGGTCTGTCGCTGACCTCATTTCGATAAGGGGGGCGTAGTATGGTTGATGAATTGATAATTAAAACCACCAACCTCACCAAATCCTACGGACCACATATTGCGCTTGACAACCTCAACTTAGCTGTAAAAAAGGGTGCAACTGGACTGCTTGGGCCCAACGGAGCTGGAAAGTCTACCTTCCTCAAAACCATCCTCGGTCTGATCCAAGCATCGGAAGGCGAGGGCACCGTTCTTGGCCACGATATTCGGACAGAAGGGGACGCCATTCGAGCCCGCATTGGCTACATGCCTGAATACGATGCACTCAACCCCGACATGGATGCAATCCATCAAGTTCGATACTCAGGTGAACTTCTGGGCATGAACCCGACAATCGCTTTGGCACGAGCGCATGAGTCTCTGCAGTACGTCGGCATCGGCGAGGAACGCTACAGGAACATCGGCAGTTTCTCGACAGGGATGAAACAGGCAACAAAACTAGCCTGTGCCTTAATTCACGACCCTGAACTGATCATTGCTGATGAACCGTCCAACGGTCTTGATGCAAAAGCTCGTGAATACATGATTCAAACCTTGACCACAACCGTTCGCGATGGTGACCGGTCGGTTCTGATGGCTTCACACTTGATGGATGATGTAGAGCGAGTGTGCGAAAATATTGTACTGCTCCACAAGGGAAAACTCGCAGCGCAAGGAGCAATTGAGGACCTCAAAGCCATCGATCGTGAAATCGAAATCCACGTCTGGGGTGGTGCAACTCGTTTGGCTCAAGCCCTCGAAGCAGACGGCTTGGCCGTTCGTCGTGAAGGCAGGGTCATGCGCATCGGGCATGTAGGAGAAGACACCACCAGTCGAATTTTATCATGTGCTGCTCAAACGGGTGCTCAAGTTCGAAGGATGCACGAATATGAAGCATCGTTGGAAGATTTGTTTCTTGTCATCATGGAAAACCTCGGGTATGAAGTGAAGACGAGTGAAGACTTGCTTGGCTCCCCTGCACTTGCTCGGAAGGTAGACGCACCTGCGCACATGGGAGGTGGAGGTGCTTGAGTGAACAACCAACTGAACTGCCACCTGCAGACATCGAGTACGGAGCAGAAGCCCCCGTAACCGGACAGGGCCGGATGCAGGCCGCCTGGGGCTCCAGTGAAGGCGACGAAGACATGAGTTCCCCACAAGCGACTCAACCAACTTCGACGGGCCATGTGTTCGAACAGGTGTACAAACCGTGGCAAGGCACGCTAAATCCACGCTGGATGCGCAACTGGGCCATCCTCCGACATCACCTCTTGGGCATTTTCAAGAAAGGCCACAGGCCGTGGGGTATGCCGACAAGACTGTTCGTTCTCATCGTGTTCATTGCCTCGCTCAGCGACGCTGCATTGACGCTCCTCTCGGGGTTGATTGGCGATGGCAGTTTGCATCAATTATGGGGGGTTAGCCGGGATAATTTGTACGGTCACGTGCTTGGTTTCTTCCCGAGAAACGTCCTGTATTACCCCATCGTAGCGGCCCTTCTGGTTGGCAGCGTGATCTCTGAAGATCGCCAACACGGCACCTCGGCGCTGTACTTTTCCAGACCGATCACTCGCTTTGATTACGTTGGAATGAAATTCCTTTCTGTTGCGTTGATTCAAGCCATCGTGGTTCTGTTAACCTTGGCGTTGTATTACTTCGCAGAAATCATCTCACTGGGCCGGGGTTGGGCGTGGATTATGGACACATTCCCGCTGTTTTTGGCCGCGTTTGTTTCCGGTATGTTGCTTATTTTCACATACACCAGCATCGGCTTAGCGCTTTCGAGCGTCTCTAAGGGCAAATTTTTCCCAGGTATTGGCCTTTTGTCAATCGTTCTTGGCACGAAGGTGTTGGCCGTTTTGGTCTCGACCTTGTTCGACCGGGAAATTCTCTACCTTCTCTCGCCCTATGATTGCATGGCCCACGTTGGTCAAATTCTCATTGGCACACAACCGACCTACGACCAATACTCTTGGACATGGTCGCTGGCCTCTCTTGTTGCCATGAACGCCTTGGCGCTCTACACGTTAAGCGCTAGAGTCTCCTCTATGGAGGTGACCAGAGAATGATGCCAGATTTCAATCAAGAAGGGAAAGGCCAAGATCAAGCATGGCAACCGGACCTCACCGTTCCTGCCGTTCTTTTGGAAGGGGTTTCCAAATCCTACGGGCGTATTTTTGCTTTATCCAACATCACGATGGCGTTGAATGGTGGTGTGACTGGTGTGCTTGGAACAAACGGGGCAGGCAAGTCGACCATGTTCAACTTACTCATGGGTAAACTCAAGCCAAGTCAAGGGAAGATCCGTCTCTTTGGAACGGACCCTTGGAAAAACCCAGCACCTTACGCAAGGGTTGGATTTGTCCCAGAGCACGAAAAGATGTACGATTGGATGACGGCTCATCAATTCGTATCCACCTTCGCCCGCTTGAATGGCCTGACGCGCGCTGAAGCAATGGTCGAAGCCGATAGGGTGCTCAATTTCGTCGGGCTTACCGATGTGGCTCACAAGAAAATTGGGCAGTACTCCAAAGGGATGCGCCAGCGCGCTAAAATCGCCCATGCACTCGTGAACGATCCTGAATTGATCATACTGGATGAACCGCTACAGGGCTGTGACCCATTGGCCCGAACAACCATCATGAATGTAATCCGGGAATTGGGCCGAATGGGGCGCACAGTCATTGTGAGCAGCCACATCCTCCAAGAGATCGAACGGATTACTGAGCAAATCATCATCCTCCACAAGGGCCGTTTACTGGCGCTAGGCAACCTCCATGCCATTCGAGAAAAGCTAGATCAAATACCTCATCGAATCCAAATCGAAGCCGACAACGCGAAGGAACTAGCCAAGGACGTCATCGACCTTGACGATGTATCAGGAATTTCATTCCCGAACAAAAATAACCTCTCGATTCAAACCCACAACCTCGGTGCAATCCATGCCGATTTGCCTAAAGTGATCGTGGAAAATGGTCACAGAGTCCACACCATCGATAACCCCGATGATGATCTTGCTTCCATCTTGGGCTACCTCACAAACGGGGGTGGCAGGTGATGGAAGCAAAACCAAACACAATCTACAGAGCGCTGGATCGAAAAGCCGCTGCAATCACTGAATTCACAATGCGTCAATACCGAACAAAGGCGTCCACATGGGTGATTTTGGGCGTGGGATTGGTAGCAATTTCGCTTGTCATGCTGATTTACATCGATGTCATGGCGTCCGGCTTTGAATCGATTGATAACGATGGAGACAGTTTAGACCCGGACAACGATGGTTATCCAACTGGCCAGGAACTGAAATGGGGCACTGACCCTTACATGGACAACTCACACCCCGGCCTGTTAACGCCTCCAATCGAACCCGAACCCGCTTCAAATTACATTGATGAAGATGGATTTGATTACTCGATCACCGGCACTTCGACTCGACAAACAACCGGGTTTGATGACGATGGTGATTGTTACAATTACGATGGTACTTCCTCCCGCAAGGACAGCAACCAAAACGGAGTGGAGTGCGACGTGCTGCTCGTTCAAGACAGGTATTCGGGCCAATGGAATGTGAACCCTGATCTCAACGTCGATGAAGATCCAGATGATGCCGCTTACGTTGCCGAAGCTACGCACATGGCGTTCGTGCTTGGCATCGGAAAGATGGGCTTCGTTTTGCTCTTAGGGATGTTTCTGCCCCTCTTTTTAGCAACGGGCTTGATTCGAGATGAGATGTCGGCGGGCACCATGCACTTCATGCTCGCAAAACCAATCGCTCGAACAGAAGTATTCCTCTACAGAATACTCGGCTACCTTGGCATTGTATGGCCGTATTTCATTGCTCTTGGCATCCTTTTCGCATTGATTTCGGGGTTCATGGGTCCGAGTGACGGCCTCTTCAGATTCAACGACCTCGGCGTGTGGTTAGCCATCGTGTTTGCAACCATGATGGCCTCATTCGTCTACGGAATGCTGTTTTGCACCATGGGCGTGATGTGGCGCTACGGTATCGTTTTGGCGATTCCATTTGCTGCATGGGAACTTGGCATGTGCCTCATTTCAATGGGCGCACCGGATGCTTCAATTCTTCGCTTTTCGGTCATTGGATGGGCGCTGATGATCGTTGATGCTGCGGCGGTGCTGGTGTGGCCAAACATGGATATGTTCTTGCTCCAAGGCACCACCTTTGGAAATGATTTAAATTCAATTCAAACAAGCGCTTTTGCTCTGGATTTCTTTTACTCGAAACCCGGTGTTGGCAGCAATGGATTAATTTCATCAGTTTTTGCAACCGTGGTTTTGCTCGTTCAAGGGGCCCTTCTCTGGTTTATTGGCGGTGCCATTTTCAAAGGGAAGGAAATTGAATGAACGATGAAATGACCGCTTTTGCGGGCGATTTGTCGGGCATGTGGCGCCTGCAAAACAGACCACCTTTGCACCATCTCACGTGGGATTGGTGGTGGTGGCTGGTGATGCTGGATGATCCTGATGGGAAACCAAGTGGGCGCCAATTGATGGTGTTGTGGTCAACCAAAGACAACCCTCTTGTGGATGTCAATGGCACCCCTTGGACCCCAAAAGGACGCCCAGGATTCGATGAACATGATGGAATGGCCCTCGACGGCATGGTGTGCGCATGGTGGTTCGATGGCGTTCAAATGCATGAACCAGTGGTCAAACAGATTTGCCGCATTGTAGCCCTGCCAGATTCTCACCCCGATTGGCCCGGCAAAGAAGGGAAGACTGGCCAAGGGGGTGGCGCTGTTGTCCCATTGCTTGACCAAGACATGAGCATGGGCCTCAAGAGTGATCTGAGTGAATTTTGGCTTAACCTCACCACCGATGAGGAAGCTCAACACCCGAGTGTTCCGAAGGAAATGAAGCTCAAATTAACGCCTTGGAACAGCGCTATGTCCACCGCCAGAGAAGCGACAGCGACCTACGCCGCAAACATGGGGTACGACATCCTTAGGTTGCACGGCACCAAGGCCTCTGGCACCCTTGACGGCGAAGAAGTCAACGGAACCGCTTACTTCCAGAAGGTGAGCGTTCAAGCCCCGTCTGTTCCGTGGTATTGGGGGGTGTTGCACCTCGATGATGGCTCCTACATTGATTGGTTCATTCCTCATCTTTCCTTTACGGTGACCGCCCGTGACAACAGGCCATGGAAACGAAGAGACTTTGGTCACCTCGGGTTGTCTCAAGGCGGTTTATTCCACGATGGGAAGAATCAACGAAGTGAAAAATTCACAAAAGTCACCGTTGAAAAACTCGGTTCCACGCTTGTGGAAGGGAAGCATGGTCATTCTCCCGGAGCACCGTTGCCTCAATTCAACATCAAAATGTGGAACGGGCGGACCATCATTGAACTCACTGTTCAGGCCATTGAACGAGCCCATTGGACGTTCGATCAACCAACCCGTGGCGGTCTCACATCCCATCTGACCTACAACGAATACCCACTCAAACTTGAACGGTTGCGCATCATCGACGAGCACGGAGTTCGCAAGGAGACCGATTATGCATGGGCGAGAGGCAACGCTGAACATTCTTGGGGCTTGCTGCATTAACACCGAACGGGGTGTAAGATTCGATTTCCGGTTGTTTTGCGACGCAATTGGGCAAGGTCTTATTTGCGTTGTCCGCTCCACAAAAGATTGGAGCGATTGCTATGAGCGAAGAATCCACTGGAGCCGAACCTGCCGTTGAAGAACAACCAGAGGTCGATACAAAGGCCGCTGAGGAAGCACAAATGGCTTCCGACGAAGCGAAAAAGGCAGCGGACCAAGCCAAATTAGCAAAGAAATTCCGATTGATTGCTGGCGAAGAGGTGCTGCTTACCAAGCGACCAAGCACCTTTGCTTTCCTCAACCTTTACATGCTTGGAATCGTGGTTTTGGCGGTCCACCTGATGTTTGATTTCAAACCCGGGACCAACAGCGAAAATGCATTCGTTGACCTGCTTGCTACCCTCCTCTTTTCCAGCGGCGGCGCAGGCCTAACAGCCGTTATGTTGTTCATCACTTGGATGAACCGTTTGGTCAATGTTTCCACCTCAGGGCGCTGGGTAACCGTAGGACTCTTGATTGTCTCACTCGCACCTTCAATCACCCTTTTGGACGATTTGGTTCATACTGTATCCGGCATATTCACAGATCCTGTTGGGGGCTTCATTCCTGACTATCAGCCAACCCTCTTTGGTGGTATCTTTGTTAGCATTTACATGGCATTGGTGTTCTACTTTCAGCGCAGTTTCCACTACGCAATCACCAGCGACGCCATCATTTTCGAACACAGTTTCTTGTTGTCTCGATCTCACCGACGCATTCTCTTCGATCGCATCTCAGAGGTTGTTGTCGCTCGTTCGCCAACCGGCACTTTGCTTGGATTTGCCACCGTTACCGTGCTGACCGACTCAGGGGTTGGTATCATCGAGGAATCAAACGTCCCCGTAATCCCACACTCGATTCCAGGCACCACCAACCACGAAGGCGATTCCAAAGCAGAAAAGGCTGGAAAGGGAATCCTACGCAGTGTCGTTGGCCTCATGACTTACCAGCGAACCATCAGAACCATTCGCCCTGATCCCAAGCACTGCATGTACAACATTCGCAAGTGGGAGAAAGCCAAGGGCTTGCTCAATGAGATGCATAAGAAGAACAGTCAGTCTCACCTTCTAAGCGACTTGAAGCAAAGCATTTCTGACTCCGCTTCGAAGGAATGAACTCAAACGACTTCAACGACTGATTGAAAAGTCGGAACGCACCGGCATGAAACAGGCGATGACTATGAGCGATGACGAAATTCTCCAAGAACCGATTGAAATGCTCCGCAGTGGCGACATTGATGGCGCTCTTGCGGACCTCGATGCCAAAATGGGCACCCACAAAACGAACGCTCAAGTTCACCACATGTACGCTGAATTTGCGAACATGAAGAACGCAGAGGCACAAGATGATGTCATCCCAGGTGGAAAAATCATGATGGCCTACAAGAAGGCAATGCAACTCGATGAAGAAAACGAGGAATACATCGCTGACTTCGCTACCTTCGCTCTTGAATGCCGACGGATCCCTGTAGCAGTCAAGGAATTCCAACGCTACGCCAAGAAACTTGAACTCAATGACATCCCTACCGACGAAGTACTCTTCACAGCAAGCAGGAATATTGTCGACGCCATCGAAGTCATGGATCCAAGCAAGAAGAATCCAATGGTTCAACCCTGGCTCAAGCAGGCGCTCATTTGGGCGGTTGGCGGGCTCGGCTATTCTCCAGCGGAAGCCGTTGAGTTGCTCAACCAAGAAGACTGAGGTGAACCCATGACGAACGGGGCAACCGTTCGTCTTGCCTTCCGCATTGGTTACCTTGGCGATGCTTATCATGGCAGCCAGATTCAACCTGATGTTGTTACTGTACAGGGTGAATTGATTCGGGTCTTTCAAAGCCTCAAATGGCTCGATTCGGAAGAGGAACAACACAACCTCGTGCTTTCCAGCCGAACCGATGCGGGTGTTCACGTCCGAGTTAATGGCGGTGTTGTGCGAATCAAGCGAGAACTATGGGACGCACTCACGCCTCGAAAGATGGTTCGTGCGCTCGATGACCGACTTCCAAAAGACATTGCGTTTCTCGATGTACAAGAAATAGATGAAGCATGGAATCCACGCATGGCCCAGCACCGAGTCTATCGCTACCGTTTGGAAGGCATCGAATTTTGGAACGACCCCGGAGAAGTGTTTAGCGACTGGTTGAACATGTTTGTTGGAACCTATGACGCCCGAAACTTTGCTCGGTTGGAAGAAGGAAAGAATCCAATGCGGACAATATTTTCCTGCACACCTTGGATGGTCGATGGACGGCTGGTTGGTTTCGAAATTATTGGCGAGGCCTTCCTTTGGAATCAAGTGCGGCGGACAGCAATGGCGCTCCATCGAATGTCAATTGGCGAGGTCACGCAAAAAGAGGTGCAAGCAGCGTTGGATCATCCTGAGCAAGAAGCTGATTTTGGCGTTGCACCACCGGATTGGCTGATGTTATGGGGCGTTCATTGGGAAGCGCTGCCGCTTGACGCTAGCGATGTGGAAGTTGAATGCTTTTCTGCACCTCCACAGGGCCCCGCAGTTGAACGCACAATGAGAAAGCGATGGCGAGAAGCCGCACGTCATGAAATCAAGAGCCTGCTTCATAATGAATGGGCTCGATTGGGCGAATTGCCAATCGTCAAGCATCGCTGAAGTTCAATCCAATTTGATTTGGACAACCGCGCCGTCTTCAAGGTTGAACTTTTCACGCAAGCACGCACCAGCGATCACTTCGACCACATCGATGTGGCGGGTTAAATCGGGGATGAGAATAGCGCATTCAATGCTTCCAGATTGGGTCTTGAATTGTGCTTTGAATGCCGTAGCACCACCGAAGGAAACACCGTCCCTGAGGAAGCCTCGTATTCGATGAGCATCAAATTCGGTAACTTCGATTTCGGTTGCTGCTGCACGGGCTTCATCAGAAGCATCGAGCGTATCGATACCAGATTTTTTTCTCAAGGCGATGTAGTGGATGAGGTTCGAGCCCTCGACGGTCACATTGAGGGTCCCCGGCCAAGCGGTTTTGCCGAGTAAGGCACGAAACTGCTCTTGGTAATGTGGTTGAGCCATGAAAACATGAGCCCGTCCGAGCCCGCTGCTGACGTCTCCACTCAATTCCATGCCTCGGCGACGAACGCCTCCTTTTTGAGGTGCATGGTCAAAGCGCCATCACAAAGCACCATGCTTCGCCCAAAGGAACTTGAATCGGCGTGCCTTCGGGTGGACTGGAGGCGATGCTATGCCCGGTGATATGTCTTGGATGAAAACTCGTTATGATGAACTGTCGGAGAAGTCCCTCTTGTGGGAGCCTCCAACCCTCGAAAGTCCGAATCAACCACGGTGCAGAATGAATGGCAAACCGACCATCATGCTCTCTGCAAACAATTACCTCAACCTCACAACCCATCCAAGAGTCAAGCAAGCAATGCTTGATGCGACAGAAAAATACGGCGCCGGTAGCGGAAGCGTCAGAGCGATTGCCGGAACCATGGACATTCATTTGGAAGCTGAACGCAAGGTTGCAGAATTCAAGGGCGTGGAAGCATCGTTGATCTATTCGGCAGGTTACACGGTCAACGTTGGTTTGATTCCGACGCTTGTCACCGGACCTCAGGACGTTATCATCAGCGATGAGCTTAACCACGGCTCAATCATTGACGGAGTCCGCCTCACAAAAGCCAGCCGCGGTGTGTACGCACACAACGACATGGGCGAATTGGAAGCGGTGCTCAAGGCGCACGAAGACGCCACAAGGAAACTCATCATCACGGATGGTGTCTTTTCGATGGATGGCGATATTGCACCACTGGATGAAGTTACGGCTTTGGCAGAAGAATACGGAGCGATGGTCTACGTTGATGATTGCCACGGCGAAGGGGTGCTTGGCGAGAAGGGTGCAGGCATCGTTGCTCAATTTAATCTTCAAGGGAAAGTGGACTTTGAAACCGGCTCGTTTTCCAAAGCCCTGGGCGTTCAAGGTGGCATTCTTGCTGGAACCGAGATGACCCGCACCCACGCTCTCAACCATTCCCGGTCATGGTTGCTCTCAGGATCGCAACCGCCAGGTGTAGCAGCAGCACAAAAAGCAGCAGTTGAGGTGCTCATGGAAGAGCCGCAGCACCACGCCAAGTTGTGGGAAAACACCAATTATTTCAGAAAGGAATTGCAATCGCTCGGTTTCGATACCGGTGCCTCAGAAACGCCGATTATACCTGTGATGTGTGGCGATTCAAGCGTCGCTAAATCGATGACTAAAGCCCTCGGAGAGGAAGGCGTGATGGCAGGCGCTATCGTGTTTCCAATGGTGGGTAGGGACAAAGCAAGAATCAGAACACAAATGTCTGCGGGCTTGTCGCGCGATGACCTCGATGAAGTGCTTCGATTGTTTGAAAAAGTTGGACCAACGCTTGGTCTAATCTGAATCATTCCTCAGCGTATTCCTCGACTACAGAGCGCAACTCTTCGTCATCACCTGCAAGCGTTGCAGCGTCTTCATTTGGTTCTGAGCCTTTTGATTCGAGGCCTAGGAACGGATTTTTTCCGTCTTCCAGCATGCACAACAAGCGCCATCGAGGAGCCCATGAAAGATGAACATACAGTGGGCCCGGTAGCAAAAGCAACAACCAAACCAACGACAGTGGGGCGTTGAGCATGTCGGTTCGTGACAGCGTAAGCAACGCTAAGCCAACAAATGGCATTGGGTAGAGGACAATTCTTGGTGGCGCCATTGGGAATCGCTTTGACCAACGGACCAAAAGCAGAGATGCAAACCCAAGCATCAAACAACCGACGATGAGAAGAGAAGTGTGAAACAGCCAATTGGCCAGCCAAGCGCTGGTGTCTTGGCCGGAAAACCGGTATGGCATCAACAGGGCCAAGGAAATGAGAATCCCGTAAAAGGCTCCGATGTTCCCCGGGTGAGAAAGCCATAACGGCAACGCTGTGAACCTTCGAGACAGTGAAGTGCCGAGCAATGTATCCTGCTCGTTCTGGCTCAAATGCTCCAGCTTTTGGCCCCAACGCGATGGTGTGGTCACGCTCTTGGGTTGTGACTGGTGGTTTTGAAGGGGGAGGGTGATGTGAAGTCAAGTGCGTTGTTTATTCGCCCCTCAACTTGCTGATCAGACCCTCTGGTTCGATCTCAATGCTTTCTTGCTCTTCCATCCAAGAGCGATCAAGAAGTCCGGTGTCCATGCCCTCGCGTTCTCGAGCCTGTTCGATTGTGTCTTCTTCCCCGTTCACTGCATCTCGCAACGCAAGGGCTTGGTTGAGCAGAACAACTTGCTTTTTGAGCCCTCGATGCGTGGAGGAAAGAGCACTAAAATGACCCACAAAAGTATAATCATCATTGTCGCGAACGAGGTTGCAGCCGCCGAGTAAATCATCTTGAGCCAGCCGAACGCGTCCATGCCCCAAATCGATCCACCGCCCGTCTGACAATCGAACCATAACGTTCGATTTCCCGATGGGAGCGTCTTCGACCATGAAGGGGTGATTCATGTCGACCGCAAGCGGAACATGGAGCATGCTTGATGATTGATAAAACTGCCACAGCAAGACGGGCAGCAACAGCAAAGGGACAGCACTTACAATGGTATTTTCAATCGCCGAATGAAGCATCCAGGCAAAACCAGCAAACAAGATTAAACTCGCCGTGCATGCGGTTACGAATCGTATCAAGAAAGGCCGAGCCAGTGACAACTCATTGAAACGGCGCATTCCAGAAGGCAGGCTATGCTCTCCTCCCTTCATGACAGGACCTCCACAGCGTCATGTTTGAACTTCACGCTCACATCGCTCCATCGTGTACTGCTGAGGATCGAGGCTCCATTGGTCAGCGTCTGCTCCATACTCATTCATGGCCGCCAAGTGAAGCGGGATATTGATGCCCCAAACACAGCCCCAAGTCGCTAATTTGGCGTTGACTTTGACCGTGAGATTATTGACACCTCGGACCTTTTTTCGTTCATGGTTCAGTAAAAGGGCTGCAGTTTGAATCATGCCTTGAACAAAGAGAATTTCCTCGATGGGAGCGTCCCTGCGCTTGTGTGCGTTCCACAAATCTTCCCAGTCCTCGTGAGCGTGCCAATACCTTCCCTCATCAAAATCTTCGAGGCCAGCAAGCCAAAGCCTGAGTTCTTCACCGGTGAGGGATGCGATGCCACGCATTGAATCACCTTCGCCCATGACGGCCCGAGGCCTTCATGCTTCAAACGGCTATCGCTGAGGGAAATCATGCGGACCCTTCAAGAACACTTCAGCAGGCTTACACCCCGTAGGGGTGTGGAAAAGATGGTCGAATTACCTCAGGGAGACGTCACGGAAGTTCGCCGTGGCGACCGCGATGCCCTGCGAATTCTTTCATCGGATATGACAAAGTTAGCGACCACTGGATTCATCCGAACGGAGCGCAAACCAAAGGATGCAATGCCCCGAGTTGGCCACATTTTGTTTCTCGAAGGCCATCCAACGCTTGCCATCCACGAAGGTGATGCGATTGTGTTCGGTCTCGAAGCGCTTTTGGAAATCGAAGACGATGCTGTGCCAATGGAAGCACTGCTGGCTGTCCACGAATTACCAACCAATGAAGCGCAACGTGTTGCTGCACTCCACACAAACGCTTTCCTTCACCTCGAAACAGTCGACCGGGCAACCGATCAGGAAGAGCGCTGGTGGTCGAATGTGCAACTTCGCCCTGGCAGTTGGCGCCGAGAAGAACGCTTGCCGGAGCTGGAAGTGGTGGTCGAAGCACCTGAAGCCGTCCGTCAACGCAGCCGCGCCTACATGCAACGCTACGAAGGATTGGAGCGAATGATCCACCCCGGTGACGCCCTGCTCTTTGACGCACTCGATCCAGCCCATCTGTTCACCCTTGCCGGCCACTTAGCCAACCACGGCCGGCCAATTTTAGTGATTTCACGCCATGATCCTGATTCATTAAACGTTGAACACAACCTTCCAGCAGCTGCATGCCACTGGTTGAGCACGAGCGACCATCCACGCGCTATACCACCAAGCCTCGAGCAGGTGAGAACCAAAATTGACGCATTCCTTTGGGAAAACATGAGGGCTGTCGTGCTGCTTGAAGGCATCGAATACCTTGCTGGAGTCAACGGTGATGGAAGAACGATTGATTTCATCCGGGATGTTGTCGACGGGGTTCGAATGGACGATCACGTCTTGCTCTCAACCGCTGACATGAACGCTTTCGAACTCGAACCGAGGCATCGCATGAGCCGTTGCCTCACTTTGATCGAACCCTTTGAGATTGAACATTGGCTCACTGAACCAGAATTAATCCTTGACCATCCCTTGTGCGCCCCCCCCACCGAGGAAGAGGGCCAATGGATTGAGCAACAACTTCAGCGAGGACTTGAGCACTCACCGACTCAGACTTCCACCCCCTACGATGGAGGCGGCATGGTCGGCGGCCATGAGCCAGCAAACGAGTTTGAGCGCCAAGAAGCGACGGCCATGCTAGAGAGCCAAGTCCGTTCATGGGCTGAGCCTGAACCGACAGCAAAAGCACCACCGACTCAAGAGGCCGAAGTTGTTGAAC
>DUKM01000084.1 GCA_013329255.1 Candidatus Poseidoniaceae archaeon
ATCGAAATGAAGATGCGAAAACCTCCAGTCTCGGAGAGTTTCCTGTTCATGACAACAACCGTTCCTGTTCTTTTGCTCGAGGTTGTTTTTTCAAACAGGTTTGTCGAGCAAGGATGGGGTGGTTTTTGCCTCACAACTTTGCTGATTTTCGGGACAGTTCTGTTTGGTATGCGATTCAGCCGTAAGATCTTCAGGAGGGTGAATCGACCTGCATTCAATCTCTTGCGCGCAATGAATTTTGAAGCCTCTTCAGGCTATGTTGTTATTTCCGAAGAAATTCGCACCTCAGTCTTGTTTGTCTACATCATGCAGCGCAAGCCTAAGGCATGGCAAGAACGCATGCTCAAGATTATTGAAGATAAGACCAAATTGCCAGGCGGATGGAAACAAACGCTTCCTGATTTTGACTCCCACCTTGATGAAATTGGCCACATCGAAGATGCAGCAGATGAGGAATTTGAGCCGTTTGAAGAAGAGTGATTTCTCTCTCTACCGCATGACGTCAAGCGCCGCCCAGTCAGGGTTCTGCAAGCGATGACGCCCAGACATAGAGCGCACCTGCCAAAAGGACGAGCAAAATCACCGCGATGAACAATCCAATGGCCACCCATGCGCAAATCTTAGCGGCTTTAGCAACGCCAGCGTCGGGATGATTTGGAACTTGATTGGTGATGGCTAATGCCCCATTTGCTAAGATGAGCCCCGGGATGGCAAAACAAATCCCAACCCCATAGAACAAACTGCCAACGATCCCTAGGATGGAGAGGACAAGAGCCGCAACAGCGTTGGTGGATGGGGCTTGAACGGGCATGGGTTGTTGGTAGTGGGGGGATGATTGCATGGAGTGCCTTCTCCGAGCCTCGATATATCCCTTTCCCCCTGAAATAGCCTGTTTAGAGGGTTAGAAGGTCCTTCCAACGTTGCTTACGCTCAACCATTGATCGCCCGATGGGAGGGCTTGGTCGTTGCTTCATTGCTGCGTTTGAGCGTATTGAGCGGCGTATTGCTGTGCATACGTCGCTGCGGTCGCTTCATCGTAGCCTTGGGCAACAAACTGCTGGTAATACTGCTGATAGACTGCATCATCTGCCACAGGAGCGGCTGCCGCTGCTGCTGGAGCTGCTGCTCCAGCCGCTTGGGCTGCATACTGCTCTGCGTAAGTTCGAGCCGTTTCTTCAGGGTAGCCTTGAGCGATGAGTTGCTGAACGTATTGTTCAGTCGCATCGAGTTGAGCGGATCCGTATCCTGCCGAACTTGCTGCAAAGTCCTTGATTGTGTCATCGCCACCGGCGCCGCCCTTCCGAAGGAAGACGAGGGTGAGAAGAACGATGATGATCAAGGCGCCTGCTGCAATACCGATTGTCATGGTATCAACGCCGCTTTGAGTGCCGTCTGTGTCACCGGATTGTGCAGGGGCTTTCCATTCATCGTTTTCATAAGTCCAAGCGCCACTCCATTGGCATTCACCATCTGCATCGAGCACAAACTCTCCGCCTGCTGCAAGTGCGGCTGCATCTGCTTCCAAACCTTGACAGGCTGGAAGTTGAATTTCGATCCACTTGATCGTGACCCATCGTTCGTCATCGCCTTCGTAAATCTTGATGAAGATTCGTTGGCTTTGTGACTTGTTGGTGTACATGTCCTCAAGGGAAAGGGTGAGGTCAAAGGTTTCAGCATCGCCAGTCTTGTTTGACCGGTCCCAGGCTCCAACAAGTCCGAGGTTGTACTTGTCAACTGCACTTGCATCGAAATCAGATTCAACGAAGGCTGCTTCAACATAGACGTCCCCGTTTTCTGCTCCGGAGAGTACGGTACCGGAGATGGTAACTGTGTCAGAATCGACACGGGAAGCGTTGAGTGAAGCATCCAGTTGAACGACTGGTTCTTCATCGCCAAAGCCGTCAGGAACAACGACGAAGTACATTCGATACTTTTCCGAGAACTTGCCTGCTTTGTCATACACAATCAATTCGATACGAATTTGATTCTCTGTTGTACCGCTTGGATCCACTGTGACGTTGCGGAAGGTGTAAGCCCATGCGCCGTCACTTGCTGCCGTTTGCTCGAAGGTGTGGCCGTCAAGGCTGAACGAGTCGTCGCCGTACGGTGCATCAAAGAGAACCTTCCATTCGTAAGTTTCAATTCCACTGCCTTCCAATGCGTCAAGGTCAGTTGAGTTGCTTGCATCAAAGTGGATGGTGACTTCACCATCTTCATCGAGGATGATTCGATTGACAGACCATTCAGTGTTTGAAACGGTCTTCGTTCCAACGAATTCGACAAGATCTGTGTATTCTTCACGCATGTCAATCATTGCTTCAGCCGTTGGTCGGTATTCATCAGCGTAGACGTCGTTGGTTTCGACGGTCACTTCAATCACTCGAGCGTGCCCTGCAGCGTCGTGAAGCATCAAAGTGATGGTCCACTGCTCGCCTTGAGCGCAGCCCGTAGCAGAAGAGAGGTCAGCCTTACAGAAGTTCATCACCGGCATAGCATCGGTGTTGACTGCAGTCATTCCAGTTGCCATGGTCGATCCGTCCCACGAAGTTGGGCCAGAAACAATCCAGTCGGTGCTGAGGGTTTCTGTTGTCGTGGTCGTGTAGGAGAACGTCAAATCAGCGTCGCTCTTCATGTAACGAAGTTCGTAACCACCGGTGCTTGGGTTGATGCCTGGCACTTGGTCGTTGATTTTCAAATCAAGGCCGTTTCCAAGCGTTCCAAAGCCTTCAGGGTATGGTGTCACTTGGTAGGCAAGCATGTTTCCAAGAAGCGGGAGTGTGGTGCTGTCAGCCCGCTCCGAGTGGGTTGAAACGTCCATGGTGGAAACAATGAGGCCACCGGAGTAGTAACTGCACACTCCAAGGATGGTGTCTTGATTGTCTGCTCCGTCGCGGATCAAGCGCTGGAAGTAACCGCCGTCTTCCATGTAACCGTTGCAGGTCACTGGAACGTTGTTGGCGCTGACCGATTTGGTGTTCAGCACCGCTTGGGCAACGGTAGAATCAGCATCAAAGCCTTGGAAGGCGTTGATGTCAACGTTGTCCATCAGTGGGTGATATGGATCGGCAAAGTCAGTTCCTGCAAAGTCGATTTGAGACTCTGGTGTGTTGCGGCTTTGCACGTCCAAACCGAACGGCAAACGTCCAGCAAGGCCTTGGTCGACACCGTAGATCTGGCTTCCTTGAGGGCCAAGGTGAGCTTGCACTGTACCACCCGCAGACATGAAGCCTTCCAAGGTGGTCTTGTGTGCGGTGGAGCCCAACTTCTGATAGTAGCCACGGCCACCGTTTTCGATGTCCTTGGCTGCGATGTCATCTTGCCAAGGCAGGACAATCTTGTCGTAGTGTGTGAACCATCCAGCGTCGAGGTATGTGTCCCAGTTGTTGATGGTGTACTGGGTGTAACTCATGCCAAGGATGTTCAGATCTTCCTTGATGGCGTTGGTCCGGACCGAGGTATCGGAAAGGATTGCAACATCCACGTGGTCAGCAAAGGTTGCGTGGAAGTAGCGTACGTTGCCTGAAGGGTTGCCGTTTGCAAGTTCAGCGTCGAAGCTGATGTTGTAGGTGTGCCCGTCCATCCAGCCGTTCCATGGCGTAAAGGTGAGATCGATTTTTTGTTGGGAGTCAAGCGACTGTGATGGCCCTGCGGTTGTGGTGTGAGCCATGCTTTGGGTCGTTTCGTCATAGATGTTCATGTTGAACACATAATCACCAGCAAGCACACCGTTGGTGGCTTGAAGGCCCCAGTCGTGGGTGTAAGAACTGTCAATTGGCATCACACATTCCAGAATCTGGTCGTTCAAGCAGGTCAGGGTGTTTGGCTTTCCAAGCGTGATGTCGACGGATTCCACATTGAAGATCACTCGCTCGATGTTGTTGGATGTGGAAATTTCTTGGCTGTTGAACCAAGGCTTACCAGCTGTGGTGTTGTCGAAAATCGTTTCCACTTCAATCATGTACACTCCTGAGAAGAACTCGTGGCTTGCGATGATGTCAACAGCGGATTGTTCTGCGTCAACGTTCGTTCGGGAGATGGTGTAAGCGTTGTCTTCGATGAAGGTGAACTCTTGGAGCGAGATGTTGTTGAAAGCAACACCCTTGAATCCATCATTGATACCGTTTCGTCCATCGTCATCGGATTGGAATTCGAAGTTGATGTCCACAACGGAGCCGGAGAGTGACATGCACTCATAGCCCCAGTTGATTGAACTGGCGTCTGAGGTGTTGAGCACGTACAAGTGAGTCAAGTCAATCGATGTTGTAGCAACTAGATCGTTGGTGTTGAAGAACACGTTGTAATTTCCGCCGGTTCCGTCGGTGCTTGAATCATCACCAATGTAGGCGATTTCAGCGTTGTCAATCGGTTCAGAAGCGTTGACAATGTTGTCCCCGTTCTCATCAATTTGGCAGGTTCCGTCTTCGTTGTAGTCGTTCCATTGACCGACTAAAACACCGGAGTAGGTTGCGCCATCCCTAAGGATGTCAAGGGTCATTGCAGCGTAATCATTGACGTCAACGATTGAGGTACCATCTGAGTCGATCCCATAGAATGTATCTGCATAGTACTCGAAGTTCAAGGAAACGAAGTCACCGCTCATCGAGGTCAAGTCAATGTCTGGAATGGTCAGCGTTTCGTTGGCCCATGCGTCACCATAGCCGTTGGCGCCGGTGTCACAGGGGTGGCCGAACCAGTAGGCGTTGTTGTTGAAAATTACATCTTGACAGGTTGCTTCGTCATAGATTACACCCTTTGGATTAGCGCTTTCTTCGTATCGGTAACCATTGGCACCGCCTTCAAAGTCTTCAGCACACAATGCGGTTGGTGTACCACAGTAGACATCGGATGGTGTAGCGGAGAACACGGTTGCCTTCACATCAAAGTCCATTTCGGTGTTTCCGTAGTTGTTGGTTGCCACTTCGATGTCAAAGACACCTTCAGCGTACAATCCACCCGGGTTGAAGTATTCAATGCCCTCGACCATTGGGTCGTAGAGGTTGAATGGTGTGATGTACCCAACGAGTTCATCGTTCTGAGTTTGCTCATCCCAACTGTTCGCAGAAAGGCTTGCAGAGATGCGGTAAATTGTATCATTGAGCAAGTCTGCGGTGATTGAGGTGGTGTATTCTTGACCTGGGCCAAGGTTGTTGAGGTTGATTGTGGTTTGTTGAACTTGCGGGTTGGCCAAGAAAGCAGTGTTCTGCTTGGTGATGGTCAAGTTGTCCACAGCGAATCCATCCCGACCGGTCCAACGGCTTTCGTTGTCATCGGAAATCGATCCGGTGAATCCTGTGCGGAACCTGAAGCGGACATCGACGGTTTCTCCAGCCCACGGGCTGAGGTCGAACGAGCCAACGCCTTCTTCGGTGAAGTTGTTCCAGCCGTAGTAGGTTCCAGAGGAGTAGATACCGTAGTAGTAGATACCTTCAGCAACCCCGCCAATGGCTTGCTTGTATTGGCGGTCAAGGTCGAATCCGCCCCAAATGGAGTCGCCGGAAAGGCATGCTCCTGAGAGGTAAGCGTCTTGTGGGCACGATAGAATGTCCCAACCTGTTTCGTCGCTGCCGATTTCAATCATGGCCACGTCATCCCAGACATCGCCTGCGAGGTAGTTTCCAGTTTGATCAAGGCTACCGAGCACGCCGTGACCGAGGTGCTGGAACAGTTCGACGCTCATGAAAGCGCGGTCTGAGCCGGTCAAATCGACGTTTTCGAGGACCATAGCATCGTCCCAGTTCTTGTCGTATCCTGACCAAAGATCGCCGGAAGAATTCGTCTTGTAGTGCCCTGCCCACATGAAGTCAGTTGGGTTCAGGTAGTTGGCCGAAACGTTTGGATCGTTGTTTCCGTCGGTTGCCCCTTGGGAACTGTTGGTCTCTTCATGCCACTTGGTTGCTTGGTCGATGTATTCGTTAAATGCCCAAGTGCAGCCTGTGCCACAGCCCGTCTTGTCTTCTGGGGAGTCCCAGTCCATTTCGTAGACTGAATTGTTGGTTGAAGCAGCTTCATCAACAACCTTCAATTCAAGATCGAGGGTTGCTGATTGTCCGTTGAGGACGTCCATACCGGTGTTGGTAACCGTGACGTTGATGTCACGGGTTCCTTCTCCGACGATGCCAAAGAATCTGTCGGTTGGACTGATCTCCAGTGAAGTTACTGCGAGATCTTTACTGTCCATTTCAACAACGGTAATGGTATCGTATTGACCTTCCCAGCCGAAGTTGTCGACCCAGCTGCCAAAGTCGTAACTTGTGTGTCCAACAACGATGTCGAGGGCGGAATTTGAAGGTCCTGCAAGTTGACCAACTTCGACCATGCTTGGACGGCGTCCAGCCTCGTAAGAGAGCGGTGTCAGGTGAGTACCGCTTCCATCGGAAAGCGTTACTTGTACGGTCGTTGGGAAGTTGAGGAAGAAGTTTGATGTTGAACCGCCAGCAGAGTCACTGCTGTTTTGTTGGTATGCCACGGTTGGATTCACGAAATCTGGCTCGCCATCGTTATTGAGGTCAGCCACAGTAACGGAATACGAAATGTAAGGTCCGAAGTAGGCTTGAGCGGGTGAAGTCCAGGTCCCAACTGCCGAAGAAGTCACATAACTCACGTTTTCGACGTTGCCATCGTTGACAACCATAGAGTCGATAGCACCGTTGTTGTCGATGTCGCCGATGTCAAAGTCATTGGTGAACGGCACGGCCATGTTGATCAGGCTGGTACCAGTTTGCGGGTTTGCTTGATTGTAAGTGAATGTTGCAGGATAAGTGTTGGTCAAGCAAGAGTATTCGATGATGGTGACGTTGTCATCGTTGCCCGGGTTTGTAGTTTGACCTGTAGCATAATCGACACCCTCGGAGCGAAGAACCCAGATGTCGTCATCTGTGCATGTGCCGCTGAGGCCACCGGTTTCAGTTTCGCCCCAATCGCCGACTTCGAGGCTTCTGTAGGCGTTTTGGTTCGAAGGTCCGAGCGATGTAACCATACCTTGTGTGCTGGAGGTAATCGGGCCTCGGTAAGTCACGACACGTTGATTTGAAAGGTCATTGAGCAAGTCGAGGACGTAAATATCATCGTTCCCGTCTTGGTCTGCGTCGCCAACTGCGAGGTCCCAAGCCCAGAAGTGAGTGTAACGCTGGCCGATGGTCCATGAGTTGTCATTGCAGCCTGCATTTTCGATGATAGTGACGTTGCCCGGATCGCCTGCTGGCGCACCGTTGTCATCGGTCTTGAAGGGGTTGTTTCGTTGGAAAATCACAATGTCATCCGCACCGTCGCCGGTGAACTCACCGACTTCGATGAATTGGACATTGGAAAATTCATCCCAATCTGCGTTTCGGCTTTGGTTCTCCGAGACCCAAATGTCCTGACGCTCGCTGAAATCCCCATTGCCATCGTTCCAAAGAACACTGATGGTGTGTGTGCCTTCGGTTGCCACGGCCATGTCATTGAAACCATCGCAGTTGAAATCGCCAATAGCAACGTCCAACGGGTCACGGTTTGTTGTGTAAGATCGAGCAATAGAGGCGCTTGCAGTGGTGGCAAGAGCGGCGGTGGTCGACAAAACCATCAGCATGACAAGAAACACACTGAGGGCGCGGCTGTTTTTGTGGTTGTTTTTGGAGAACATCAACATCACTGCTTCGGCCACTGCCCGTTGCACTTTAATTCCTTTGCTCTTAAGTTCAGTCATCTCCGCATGAACCTTTCCCGCAGTGCCTCGTTTAGCAACGGATTTGAAATTTCAATACCCATCGGAGAAATACCAAGGAATGTAGGCCCCAATCAGGCCGTTTTAGGCAGTGGAAAGGGTTCAAAATTTACCTTTTAACCAGGCTGGAGAAGGGCCCCAACCAGTCGCATCGCCGCCGTGAACTTTGACCAATTTACCGGCGCCAAACAAAGACTCCAACCAAACCTCCAAGACCGTACCTTCACGGCCCCCGAGCTTCTTGCTTGCAACCTCTTCAATAACTTCAGTTTGAAGCGCCGTAATTCCGTATTCGCGCACCACAAGGTGCATCAGTTCCCGCAACCATGCTTCCGCCATTGG
>DUKM01000107.1:0-4344 GCA_013329255.1 Candidatus Poseidoniaceae archaeon
CCTGATGATGGAGCGGGGGCTGTGGGTACTGCCGGTGGCGTCATCGATGAAGGAGGGGCTTCCTCTGCAAGTGGTGTCGGCGGGGGCGCCAATGGCTCTGGAGCAGGTTCTGGTTCTGAAATTTTCGCCGCCGCCGGAGGCAAAGGCATGGACAGCAAGTCGATTGGCTCCTCGGCCATCGGTTGAGGCGTTGACTCTGGCTGAGCCACAGGGGAGGACAGAAGTGAATCTGGAGCACCCAACGGAGCGCTGAGAGGATCTGGTGCAGGTGAGGGTGAGTCGCTGGCCCATGGAGGTTTACGCGGGCCTTCCTCGTCGCTGTCAGCTTTCTTGGAGTCCCCAACCTTGACCTTTGTCGCACCACCGGTGGCGTTTTCCCCGTGATAAGAGGTCATGATAACGCTTGATGGATCGATGAGTTCTTTTTCTTGCACTTGGCCAAAAGTGTCGAGGTTGGCATCGAAGGCTCCGCTGAACAAACTCGATCCGATGGCGTTGCCAAACGAACGCCCTTCTTCTGCCGTGTATTCAAAATCTGCCTCATACGGGCCGAGCGTGAGGTTTTGCCCGCCGCCTGAAACAGTGTATGTCCAGGTACCCTTGTCAAGTTGGAATTCGAATGTAAAGGTGCGAGTAAGGCCTGGGCCGAGGGAGGTGATGGCGGTCAGTGGGTCAATTTTTTTTCCCGTACTCGTGGTGATGTAAGCCGATAGCCCTCCGATCGGGATGGCTGCTTCATTGGTCATGTTCATTGTGACAAAGAGAACATCTTCATCATCGTCATCGATTTCCATCTTGACCGATGTGAGCCGTGCTTCGAGCGAAGTTGTCCGTGCGCTGTGTTCGTCGCTCATCTGCTCACCTACCGGGCACTCAACGAAGTCCTACTTCAATTCAACGCAACCGCAAACGGGTTTCAGAAGGCAACGACCAGTCAACGGCTGCCACGGTGTGATGAGTTTTGTCAATTGAGGTTCGGTATTCATCCTCTTCTGAACGGCCACGCAACACGTCGCGCAAACCAAACCAAAGAGGCCCAGCAATGGGGATCAAGTAGACCATTTTACCGACGGCCCTCGGGCCCCAGTGGTGGTCTTCGAGTGGCGTACCGTTGTCATGCACGATGGCAATGCGAAACCCACGTTGAGCCAATGAGCGGCCAATAACCCGGCCGGTCCACTTGAAGTACAGGTAAATCGCAGACAACAAGATGAACCAGTTGACGAAAAAGAACACTGCAGATTTAGCACCCAGACCGAGGAGTGAAACGTTGGTTAAACTGGCCAAGAGCCAGCCTCCAGTGACGAATTCTAAGACGATGGAAAGGAGAACAACATCAAGCATGTAGGCGGCGACGCGCTTCCAAACTGGTGCGATAAGCATGCCCTCGGGGGCCGAGGCAAGGACCGCTTGGGCAAGCGTACCTGTGCCTTGATGGACACTCACTGGGCTATCGGCCATGCTGAACCGAGGGTTCTGCCCTTTGTCAACTATTGGCTCGTAGCGTTAGCCGTGAGTGATGTGCCAAGCGAACAAACCACGCTCTTCAGCCCAATCCAACCACGCCCGCCACGTTCCGTCATGGCGGAGGGTTTTGGGATTGCCAAGCACGATGAGGCCGCGTTTAGCCCTCGTGATGGCGACGTTGAGGCGACGACGATCGCGCAAGAATCCAATTTCCCCTTGATCGTTGGCTCGAACGGCTGAAAAGACAATAATTTCTTTTTCACGGCCCTGATATCCATCCACGCTTTTGATCTCAAGACCGGCGTATGGACCGTGCTCATCGCGCCCGCCTGCTTGTTCAAACAGGTCCGCTAACAGGCGCACTTGGCCGCTGTACGGCGTAATCACGCCAATATCAGCGGGGGTTAAATCCCCGGCTGACAACAGACCGCTGACCACAGAGAGAACTTTGGCGGCTTCATCCAGATTGGACTTACTGCTGCCTTCTTCGTCTATGATTTCTGAACCATCAACCGGCACGAACGCCACGGGGTGGTCCCAATCTGGCCACAAGAACCCTGCAGCAGGCGGGCGTTCTTCGGGCGTGCATCCATCGTCAAGGCGATCTTCGTAGAACCGTGCGCTCGGGTATTCTCGAATGGTCGGGTGCATGCGGTATTGCGTGGTCAGCATGTTGGTGTCCACGCCGCATTCAGTGAGCCGTTCAAACAACGACTGGCCTAAGCCGCCAAGCTGGGCAGCCTCGCTGATGACGGTGGGTGGCAGTTGCATATGATCGCCGACAAGGACGAGTTGGCGGCAGCCACGGGTGATGGGGACCAGTGCACTCGGCTCGCTCGCCTGCGTTGCTTCATCCATCAGCACGACGGGGAAGCGACGGTTCTTGAGCAACTTGTGGCCGACCCCAATGGTGGTGGCGCAGATCACTTCTGCCTCGTCCAAGACAGCCGAAACCATGCCTGCTTCGATGGCTCGCATTTCCTTGAAGTTTCGATTCACATCGCGGTGAGCCATGCCCTTATCTTTGCCTTTGAGCCCCTGAAGATTGCGGCGGAGTTCATCGTTTTGCTCGCGAATGAAGCGCAGTTCTTCCTGCATTGGATGGTGCTCGATTTGCGCATCCAACGTGGCTTGACGAAGGTGCTCTCGCACCTTGACCGGGCGGCCAATGCGAACGGCTTTCACACCCAATTCCAGCAAGCCTTCAAGCAGGTTATCCACCGCTACGTTTGATTCTGCTGTCGCCAAAACAGGACCACGTCCAAGGTTGACAAACGCTGAGAGAAGGTGCACTGCCGTGTGGGTTTTACCGGTACCAGGTGGTCCTTGTATCAGCGATAAGCGACGATCAATCGCCGAATCTACGGCCTTTCGTTGTGAAGGGTTGAGCTGCATTTTGTCAAGCCCAAGGGGCCCGCGGCGCTTTTGGCCGTGGATTTCCGGTGGCCGAGCCGCTGAAGTGGCCATGTCATGCAACGAACCCAACAACAAATCGCGCAGAACCGTACCGCCCTCGCCTTCGCTGGAATGGAAGGTTGACAGCGCTTCATGCATGCGATCATGGGCCACTCGGTTGGCACCTCGATCCAAACGCCATGTGCCTTTCTTGAGGTCGTTTGGCTTCTCGCCGACAACAACTCGGATGCGAGTTGGACCTCTGTCAAGCACAATGCCTTCAACGACTTTTTCACCCCACGGCCGGGCTCGAGAGATCAAGACGATGTCGCCGTGACCAAAGCGATGAATCGGTAAACGTGAACCTTGGCGGTTTTCAAACACCAATATGGCCTCCCCAAAAAAGCGGCCTTGGCCGCGAGCATTGAGATCAAATAAGGCAAGACCAGCGCCCAATAGGCGCTGCTTGGACCATGTTTTCCAGCGTTCCTCGACCATGGCTGTTTCATCATCCAGTTCACGCTTGATCAAGGCCGTAAATCTCGTGAAGTGCTCCTGCCCGCGCTGCCACTTGAGGGGCATTTCGCCAGCGATGTCGCGATCCGCTTTCTTTTGAGCAGCGCTGCTGTTCATGCGCCGAACATTGCCTCGCTCCTCCATGCTTCGGGCAGTGCACCTCACCCCATCAGCGTATGCCTCGTGCAATGATGCTTGAGCGGGACGAGAAACCCATTCACTTAAACCCAAAATGTTGGACGAAGGAGTTGGGGTGCAGCCTATGTTTCGGAGGAAGAAACAAGATTCCGTTGATGGTGAGGTCTGCCCTTATTGCGAATTCGTCAATGCAAAGGGCGTAGAATCCTGCGCTCAATGCTACTACGTCTTGGATAAATCCGCCCGAGACCAGCCAATGGCAGCCCCGTCATTAACCGGTGGCGAATTAATGGCGACGTTGATGGGTGAAGAAGAACCCGAAGAGGAAGAAGTGCATGCTGTAGAAGCCGTGCTCACACTTGATGAAGTCACGGTCGATATCGATCAAGGCCAATTGCTGGGCGATGGCGAAGACGCCGATCTTGGGTTCATCAAAGCAGGCAGCCCGACCCTTTCTGAAACGGTGGACTACCAATCCCCCGAAGCCATTGAACTTGAAGCGAGCGACGCCCCTCAAACGCCAGTAGATTTTGTCATCGAAGCGCACGATCCGATGGCTGAAGTTGCCGAACCCGTTCACACCGGGCTTGGAAACCTGTATTCACCAATGACCAAAACCAAGGACAAGGATACTGACTTGACAGGCAGCGTTGGACCCGACCCAAACACCGTCTCGATGACGCCCGATCTTCCTGATTTGCCGGGTGAATCGCCCGTGATGACCCCTGCCTTACCGATGGCGCAAGCGGTGGCTTCGGTGCCGTTGCCAGTGGCAGCAACCGTTGAGACGCCTGCTCTGCCTGAAGTGAGTGCTCCACCGACACCAGA
>DUKM01000107.1:4736-8413 GCA_013329255.1 Candidatus Poseidoniaceae archaeon
GAAGTACCAGATGATTCGGTTCCAGCCACCCCAGAGATCCCCGAGGTCCCTGCGGAAGTCAACGAGGCGACCGCACCCGCCCCTGAACCTCAGCACAACAATCGAATTTGGCCATGGCCGGCCAAACAACCATGGGACCCTCGCCAAGTGTACCGGGAAGTGGTGGCTGTCTTGGAGGCAATCAAGGCTGGCAAACTCCCCGAAGCTGCAAGCAAGCTTGACGAACTGGGACCTCACTTGGAGGGCAACCTCGACATGTTGCTTCATATTGGAGCAGCAATGCGACAATTGGGACGCGAAGAACACTTGCAGTGGACCCTTTCAATGGCACAACATGTGCATCCAAACGATGAACAAGTGGCTACTGCGGTCGCTCAACTCGGTACAGGGGCATAAGCGATGACGCCCGAACTTGACCTCGACAAGCGTTTGATGCTCAAACCGGTCAGCAAGTCAATCCTGCCAAACCTCCTCGAAGCCTACAACGAAGACCCCCAAGCTGCACAAACTGCGTTGCCGTGGTTGGACGCCTCGTCCAACGTCCAAGGCCAGTTAAGCGACATGCTGTTTGATGTCGAGAGCCAGGCGGGCGCAGATCAACTCCACTTCTGGTGGGTTTGCGAACAAGAAACCAACACCTTTGTCGGTCTTATTGGACTTGGAGATGAACTTCAACTGGTCGGCTCTTCATACAACCTCGGTTACTGGGTGCGCCCTTCTTACCAACGCCAAGGCATTGCGTTGATGTCTGCTAATCGCATATTCACCTGGCTTGAACAGCGGACCATTGCTGAACAAGCCCATCACAGAATCGAGATCACGGTGCACCCGCATAACACCGCAGGGCTGGCTACTGCTACGCGCATTTGTCAAGCATGGCATGGTGAAATCATTGAGGAATTCATCGGCATTGAAATTGGTGAGCGTACGGTGCCACACCGCCTTCACATCATCGATTTGCCTCGGAGTTGAGGCGAGTGGAGCGGACTTGGTTAACCGTTGATTTTGACGATATTCGCCATGTTCCTACCGCTCAGGGCCACCCGACTCGAAGCACCAAGCCCGTTGAACATCAAGGGCTTTCCCAAGCCTACAAAACTGGCCTTGAGCAATTTGAAGCATGGCTGAAATCCAATCACCACCCCGTCACGTTGTTTGTCATTGGCGACCTGTTGGCGAATGAAGCCTTTCAGCACTGGCTGAACCGCATGTTGGCGGCCTACGATGAGAGGCTGACTGTTGGTTGCCACGGCATGACGCACAGATCGTGGTCGGCATGGCCGGAAGATGCTGACGGGTTCTCCAAAGCACTGGGTGAAGCAACTGCGCTGCTAAAAAAAGCGGCAGGAGCCAACTTCCGGCCGTGGTTTCGAGCGCCTGCTGGTTATGTGGCACCGTGGATGGCGGAAGTGTTGGCAGCGCATGATTACCGCGTTGACACGTCGATTAACCCCTCTTGGCTGGTCAAGAAAAAGGCTGGAAAAGGCAACTCGTGGGCCGATGTCAATGCGGCTATGGGTTCATCAAATATCATCGAACGGGCTTGGCTCACACGATTTTCGTTGCCTGTAAATGGCCCGGCATTGACGTTGTTTCCGCTGTCCCTTGTGGCTAAAGGTGCTTGGAAACGCGCCCCGCCCGTGCTCATGGCGAACGAAGTGATCAAAGCTGTCGAAGATTCGAAAGTGGGCCTCACCACCCTCTATTGGCACGTGCTTGATCACAGCAAAAACAACGGAACGTGGCAACCCCCATTGGCTCAACAACCATCGGCGGCTTAAGTCCCGTTGCAGCATCAGACCTGGGCGTCCTCTGAGTTGGTTTCAGTGGTGAAGTATCGATAGAAGAAGTACACTGACAAGCCCGTCAACAAGTGCCACATAGCGTGGTATTGGAACAACGAATCTGGATTACAGGCTGCCGCCCCGTCACGGCCAAGACGCCAAACGACGTTGGCTACGATATAGCACCCAAGCCCAATCCAAAGCGAAGGGTTGGCTTGGCGCAGCAAGTGCTGGCCTGGTTTGAAATGAAGGAGGGTTGCGATGCCAGCAAATAGAAGGCAAAGCAGGATGATTTGCATTGTTGGTGCGCCTACAGAAAGGGTGATGCAGGCAAAAAGTGGAAGGCTAATCATCCATGCTAGACTGTTTCCACTGATGTTTTTGGTTTCCTGAATGATCCAGACGCCAATGTACAACGACCATAGGTAGTCACGAGTGATGCTCGACAATCGAAGGCTCTTATCGCCTGAGAAATTTTCAATGAGGGTGTGGTTGTTGTTTGCGGCGTAGGTGTCAAGCATAGCTGTCAGCAGAAACACAACAAAAAATACGCTCAAAAAGAGGCGGTCGCTCCACTTATATTGGCGGCTGAGGTTGTAATACACCGGGAAAGAGATGAAGAATAACATGCCTGTCCAGTCCATGCTCGTGCCCCAATTGGTGTTGGTGCCGTGCATGGCAAAACTGCCAATACCGATGTACATCGAGCCTGCAGCAAACAACACCGGGTACATGCCTTTCTCGAGCATGGGATTTGCCGCCTCGCCCGTATGAGTTGGGAGGTTCCACAAAATAACGAGCCCTACAACGATGTAGGTCAGGTTCGAAAGCGTGTTGATTGGTTCTTTGATCAGTCCGTCCGAAATATCCTCACAGAACCTAGTGGCCGATTCAATCGGTTCGATCGCCCATGTCGATGCCCCGAAGAGGGCGTACAGAATCGCCAGAACCCCCAGCAGAACAATCGATACCACAAACTCTGGTTTTTGCTTCATGAACGATGAAAACGAAATCGAGTCCATGCACCGGCGTAGGCCCAGTAGTATTTGTTTTTGAGCGTGGAAAGGAATGCTTGGCTTAGCAACCGAAGGGTGGAAATTGCCCTGCGAGGAGATGGTTCGACCCTCAACGGCTATGTGTGAAGTGCTGTGGGGTTTGATTGGGTGCACTCTTGGCAGTGAGAAAATACGGGGACCGCGAGGTCATCGACTTGTCCGAATGGGGCAGGCCAATCGCACGCGTTGTTGCGAACTTCCTCAAGGAAAAACCAATTTCAGTCATCCAAGTCACAAACTTGCATTTTCTGCTGTCCTTGTTCTGTGCGTGGCTGATTGTTGAAGGACAAACCATCGAAGCATGCGCTTTACTTGTCCTCAAAGGCGTGATTGACGCCGTTGATGGTGAATTGGCGCGCATTCGCCACCGCCCTTCGCACGTGGGACGGTATTGGGATACTGTGGCCGACACAATAGGCTTAATCGCCGTTATGTACGCCTTTGGTGTTGTTTTAGAATGGGAAATCGCGTTAACTTCGGGCATGATTTTAGCAATCCTGTTTCAGTATTCTTTGTTTAACCACTACTCGATTTTGATGCGCGCTTTAGGATCCGGAGATTCCACGAGCAGGGTGGATGAGCGCGTTCGTCCGGTGGCTCACCCTTGGGAAAAACAGCGCAACGTCACCGCTTTTCATTTCATTTATCTGTGCTTTTTCAACTGGCAAGACCAAATTATTTCCAAAGTAACGGGCAAGGGTTCCAAGAACCTGACCTTCGAACTTACCGTGTCTTCATCGCTTGGTTACGGCGCTCAATCGCTGGCTATTTTGGCGATGGCGCTCACCAGCACACTGGCCTACCTGCCTCATTTGTTCCTTGGCGTCAATGGCGTCTT
>DUKM01000097.1:0-497 GCA_013329255.1 Candidatus Poseidoniaceae archaeon
TTGTGTTCATCCAAACCGAAGTTCGCAGTTCACAACAGGACCTCCACCTCTAGCCACAGCAAGAACCTTTCGGTTCGCTCAAACTGTTGTTTTTTTAGCCAAACGGGACACTGCGCGGCCTTTTTAGTAAAATGTTATAGTTTAATTTACTGTTAAAACATTAAAAAATTAATGCCAGAATTAAGAGAGATGTTTCAATTTACCAATAAAATAACAATTGATTCACAATATAATTTATTCGATTTTCAGCGATCTATAACCTTGTATAATTGTGAAAGATTCTTTCAAAAAAGAAAAAGAGTGATGCGATGAAATCAAACACCATGCCCGCTTGGAAGGACTGAGGGTGAGCCAATGGGGATTTCAGAACGCATGGGTGATGTCCTCGGTTTGGCCGTGGAATCCAAACTCATGCGGGAAATCGCACAGCATCCCGTCAGCGTTCAACACCTCGCTATCATCATGGATGGCAACCGTCGGTTTGCTTGGAAAAGCAA
>DUKM01000097.1:868-5110 GCA_013329255.1 Candidatus Poseidoniaceae archaeon
GATTGGGTGCTTGACATCAACATTCCGTGGCTGACCGTCTATGCCTTGTCGACTGAAAACCTCAGTCGTCCTCAAAAGGAACTTGATGTGCTGTTCAAGTTGTACGTCGAAGGCCTGCATGACATCGCAGATGACCCTCGCATTCACGAAAATAAGGTCAGGGTTCAAATCATTGGGCGCAGGGAATTGCTGCCTCAATCGGTCAACGATGCCATTGATTATGCCGAATCGAAAACGAGCGACTACGACGCATTCGTGTTCACCGTTTGCCTTGCCTATGGTTCTCGCGAAGAAATGATTGACGCCATCCGTTCCATCGCTGAAGAACATGCAGATGGCAGTTTACCGCTCGAATCCATCGACGAGCAGGCTGTTTCTAAACGCCTCTATACGAGCGAAATGCCCGATCCCGATTTGGTCATTCGCACAAGCGGTGAGGAGCGAATCTCCAACTTTTTATTGTGGCAGATGGCGTATTCTGAACTGTACTTTACCGATGTGTTTTGGCCTTCCTTCCAAAAGAAAGACCTGTTGAAGGCCGTTCGAACCTTCCAAGATCGCCGAAGACGCTTCGGAGAGTGAACACCGTGGTTGTCTGCGATGAATGCAACGGTTGGCTCAACCCTGCATTAGCGGCGGATTCTGCGGTGCGCCGTGGCGATGAAGTGCTGCTCATTCAGAGGAAATTTCCACCAATGCAAGGAGCTTGGGCCTTTCCAGGTGGTTTTGTTGATCGCGGCGAAGACCCACACGATGCGGCCTTGAGGGAACTGCAGGAAGAGACGGGATTGGTTGGAACTGATGCCAAGTTGCTGATGGTGATGGGCGACCCTGACCGTGACCCCCGCAAGCACATCGTTTCGATTGTTTACGAAATTGAAGTGACGGAAGACCAAATTCCTCAGGCCGGCGATGACGCACAAGACGCAAGGTTTTGGCCAATTGAAACGCTTCTTGCTGGCGAAGTTGAATTCGCTGGCGACCATTTGACCATTCTCAAAAAATGGCTCAATCGATGAGTTTGGCGCCAAGCCAGCCAGCCAACTGGGTTCGTGCATCTGGCCACGTGGCCGGATCGAGTGCTTCTGTGAGGTGCAAGCCCGTCAAAAATTGAGCGTGAATTGAGTGCCATGCTTCGCCCTCACACGCTTCAGTCCATCGAAACAACGGGTGGCCATCGGCTTCCAAGCGGTCCAAGAACCCGCGCTTGGCTGCACTGATCAACAAGGTTGGAACGCCCAACAGCACCGCTTCGCTGGCCAATGTCACCGATTGCGTGATGAGGCCATCGTGGGCTGAGAGGTGGCTCACGAGGCTCCAAGGGTCGCCCTCAAAGGCATCTTCATCAGCGTTGGTGACGAGCAATCCATCAAACACTTCCTCAGGGATGGAAATGAGTTCATCGCCATCGTGAATGCCCGTTCCGAGCAAACGGCGCACCATGATGCGAGGTGGGTTGCTGACGGAGGCTGGCCGGATGCTTGGACGGAGGTGAACGTGGCCGTGGAGTCCATCCAACCGGTGAATCGTTGCGTTGTTTGCTTTAGCCAACAAACCGTCGTCGATTGTTGCGTCCCAATGGGTTGGCAGCACGAAATGAGTGGCGGCCTTCAACGCCAATCGGTGAGCGACGTGGTTGACTTCGGTGTCGCTGATGTACCAGCGCTGGGTGATCGAGCGGAGCGGGCTTCGTAAGAATGCAGAACGCCACGCCAGCAATTCAATCGAGGCTCCAATTGCAACAATTCGTTCAATCGGTTGCGAGCCCTCAGCATTGCATTGGCGGAGAAAGGCGTGGCTTGAGCGCCAGCGGTTGAGGGCAAGACGTCTGCGTTTCGCACCCACCGGACGGTCCACCCAGTGAGTTTGGCGACGTGGTAAATTTCCATCACCATGGTCGAGCAGGCCCTGCACTTCTGGTCTGCGAGTCGCGATGATGACATCGTTGCTCTGGCCTGCGCGTAAAAACGGAGCCAGCATGCGAACATGGGCGGGGTGATCTAAGACCCAACAGGTTCGCATGAACCTGCCTTTGGCGCTCATGTTCTCAATGCATCGCTCGTTTGCGAGAAGTTGATGGGGCGCGTGTGCCCTCGTATGTTCATGGAAAAGCGACGCATCGATCCGCCAGGCACCAAGAAATACGCCCCTTATTCACCCGGCGTCGTGGTTGGCAACACCATCTGGTTGTCAGGTCAAATTGACGTTGACTCGGGCAACACCATCGAAGTTCAAACTCAAGGTGCTTTGAACAAAATCGATGCCCTGCTCGGTGAAGCCGGTGCCACAAAGCACGATGTTGTGTTCGCTCAGGTGCTGCTCAAGTCGATGGATTTCTACGCTCCAATGAACGAAGTGTACGGCGCATGGGTTGAATCGATGGAAATCAAACCCGCTCGTGCGGCTTTTGCTGTTGACGCCTTGCCTGCTGACGCCTTGGTTGAAATCGTCGTGCAGGCCATCACCGCATGAGGTGGCTAAATGCCCGGCTCGCCTTACTTCGATGAGCCTCCAAAGGGCTTGCTGACGTGGCCGAGGTTGCTCAAGATGACCGCGCCTATCGCCGTGGTTGGCCTTGTTGGAGCCGTCTATCTCGATGCTGTGTTCGGGGCACTCGCCGTGTTCACAGGCGTCGTGTTCATCACCGCATTCACACGGCGTTGAATCCCATAGGTACCCTTGAAAGGGTCCACCCGATGCACACTGCATGGACGAATGGCCTGTTCAATGCTTCAAAGCCTACGATATTCGTGGACTGTCAAACGGTGATGGAACCGGGGAATTGACGCCACCGTTTGCCTACCGACTCGGACGGGCTATGGCGACCTACCTTGACTGCAATGCTTTTGCCGTGGGGCGAGATATTCGTGATTCCTCACCTGCACTGACCCGAGAATTGATTCGAGGTCTTGTCGAGGGGGGCGTAGAAGTGCATGACTTGGGCATCGTTTCCACAGGTTGCGTCTACCATGCCTGTTGGACGCTTCCAGTTGATGGAGGCGTGATGGTCACTGCAAGTCACCTTCCAATGCCGACTCATAACGGGTTCAAGATGTGCAACGGCACCCTGCCGCTGGCGGGTGAAGAAATTCAAGAATTGAAAGACGTCTTCTTGGCTGGTGAATTCCGAGTCGGTGAAGGAAGCGTTCGCGACACACCGCATTTGGACACCTACATCGATGCGATCCTCGAATCCACGGGCCCTGTTGCTCGAAAGGTCAAGGTTGCCGTCGATTGTGGCAACGCCGTACCAGGCCCTGCAATGACGAAATTGCTCGACAAGATGGGCGTTGATCACGTGGACCTGTTCTGTGATTGGGACGCAAGCGAGCCAAACCACGGCGCCGACCCAACGCGACCAAAGAATATGGTCGATTTGGGCAACGCTGTTGTTGAACACGGATGCGAATTCGGCCTTGGCGTCGATGGCGATGGTGATCGAATCGGTGCTGTTGATGAGGCTGGAGCCTTCGTGTATCCGGATCGTCTTATCGCGTTGCTTGCCGACGATGTTGTTGGTACCGAAGAAGGAAAGGACCTGCTGATTTACGATGTCAAGTGCTCGATGAACGTCGAGAAAGCCATCGTTGCTGCAGGTGGCCGGCCAATGATGGCCAAGACGGGACATTCGTTCATGAAGCGGGTGTTAGCAGCCCATCCAGATGCGTTGATGGCCGCAGAAATGAGCGGTCACATCTTCATGTCCGACCGAGGGTGGTACGGATTTGATTGTTCACTCTACAATGCAGCTCGAATCATTGAGTTGTGGTCTCGCACAAACGGACTGGTGTTTAGCGAGGAATTAACCCGCTTGGCACCAAACTTGCCGACCACTGGTGAGGTCAAGGTGCCTTGCGCTGAAGACAAGAAACTCGAAACTGTGGCTGCCATTCAGGGAGCCTTTGACGACTACGAATCCTCAACCATAGACGGCATTCGGGTTCGCTTCAACAACGACACTACGGGTGAACAAATCGGGTGGTACTTGGCCCGAAAGTCAAACACTGAAGCCATTCTTGTGATGCGCGTCGAGGCTGTCGATGAAATGGTGCTGAAAGCCCTGCTGATGATGATTCAACAGCGAGTTTCACCGATCATCAACATCGATAAATTGCTTGGATGATCACTTTTACCTGTTGCAGGTGACCGCACGTGATTCAATCTGAATCAAACATCGGTAATTTCGATGAAAGGTGCAATGGTGTAATCGAAGACAATCAGTTCGACGAGGTAAGAAACATC
>DUKM01000136.1:0-1205 GCA_013329255.1 Candidatus Poseidoniaceae archaeon
TAGGTAATCCTGACATCTTGATCGACGTGACCTTTCAATGCGGTCTCCAAAGCGCTTGTTGTTGCACATCGCATCCCGTTTATGGCAACGATTTCATCGCCCGGCATCAAGATCTGGCGCATTGGGCTTCCAGCCATGTGGGTGCTGATGGTGATTCGACCTGCTTTTACAGCAAGGTTGAGGCCCATCCATGCGGCTTTCACTTGTTCGGGTTTTTCCTTGTGCTCTGGCTCGAGCGTGAGTCCGAAATAAGCCATCACTCGTCCCATATCGGGTGCTGCTTTCCGATTGACGATTTCATCGAGCATGGTCCCAAGCCGACCGCCGCCTTTCATCGATGTCAGTGCTTTGCGGATGTCTTTGTGCGTCACGCCCAAACGTTCGGTTGGGTCGCATTCAAGGGCGTGCTTTTGGCACAGCAAAGCCGTCAAGTCACATACTCCATGAAGTCCCTTTGAGCGCTTCCTGAGTTCCATGTCAAGTTCCATGATGGTCAATTCGCCCTCGAGGTAATACGAAATTTGCGTTTCACGCGAAAAGGCGTGCCCTCTGTAGAGGTGAATCCAAGCGTCATGGCTTGATTCGGTTAACGATTCAAACGCCATTCCATTTCGAGTGGTGTGACGCTTCATCTTCCGCATCAAATCCTTTCTCCAATCTTCTTCGGACCATGCACCTGATCGAACACAGAGCATGTCACCCAGCCAAGACGTACCACCTTCAAACCACCACAACAGGTCGGAATGCCCCTCTTTTTGAAGGTCATAATCGAGGAAGTTCCTTGGACGCAACCGCTTAACGTTCCACTGATGGAGGTATTCATGGCTGAACAGACTTACAAGATCGCGATAAGCATCTTCGTGACCCGGCATCAAGCACTGGCGCGGCAACATCGAAGTTTGCGAGTTCAAATGTTCAAGCCCGCCTCTGGCTTTTTCAGTCAATTGGATGACGGTGATGTAATTGTCCCACGAAGGCACGCCAAACAAGGCATGGTGTTCCTTGACAACACGGTCCATGTCTTGTTTGAATCGGGCCAGCATGCCTTCATCGACGGGATGGCCCCCGCTGTCCCACAGCTTCAGGTGATGTGTTCTGCCTTCTACGTCCCATGATTGAATTGGATGGGCGTTGATTTCGATGATTCCATCCAGCAACTCATCACGGTTTGGGGTGGTGAACACATGGGTTGTTCCAGTATTTCC
>DUKM01000136.1:1582-4700 GCA_013329255.1 Candidatus Poseidoniaceae archaeon
TCCATGCTTTGGGGGCGTGAACTTCGATGGTATGCTGCATGTTTAGCCTCGCCGAATCAATGCCCTCTGTCGGTAAAAACCAGGTGAATGGAGGCATCATGTGGAGGTGGCTCTCATCCAGATGATTGGCTCGCACAGAGAGGTCATCGGCCAGCAATCGATAGCGGACAGTCACCTTTTCAGTACCAGCAGGGACTTTGATTTTCATCGCATCAACGTTGTGACGTACAGATTTGAGTTGTGCACGGTGATCGCCTTCAGCGCTGAATTCGGTCATGTGTTGTATTGGTTCTCTCAAAAAATACGAACCAGGCACCCATCTTGGGAAATGCAGGGTGAGGGTGGAACCTGTAAATGGGCCCGAAATTTCAAGGCCGACTTGAAGACGTCGAGATGTTCCTTCGGTGGCGTCAATTTGGAATGTGATTCCGGACATCGGTTGGCTCATGAATCAAGTTTATCGAAGGCGGTTGAAAGGTTCTCTGCCGCATCCAGAAGCAATTGAGCATGGTCTTCGCTTGCGAATCGACGCGCTTCAAGGATCAGTTCTTCCTCTCCACACCGTCCTAACAGGCGCTCTATCCAACGGCTACGCTCGATTGCGTCGATGCTTTCTTCGCGCAGGAGCCGCCAACGCAACTCATCAGATTCAGACCCTTTTTTACCTTGGAGCCATCGACCGAGCAGAACAAATTGTTCAGCATCAAGCAAGGCTAGGATTTGTGGGTCTTCGCATGAGGTGCATTCGCCTTTCAAAGCGCTCACAAGGCGCTTCAAGGTCGGGCCCTGTGCTTTTTGTGCCAGTTTTACCAAGGCCTTGCCATGTGATTTAATGGCGGAATCAATCAACACACGCCCATCAACGCCCCGTTCAAGCAACGTCAAAATCGCATCTTCATCCAAAGCCTCTTGGTTGTTAGTCATGGCTTGTAAAGCGGCTTCAGCGACCGATTGAACCTCATCATCGACGCCTTGACGCCGTTGGAGATCGCTTGCTCCTTTGCTCAACACCGCCAATCGGCGGAGGTATGGATCGTTAGAGGTCAAGAAACGCTCGACGTAGATTGAGGCCTTCTGTGATTCAAGCAAAGCGCCGGCGCTTTTTCTCCGGCAAGTCAAATCTTCATCTTCGACGAGCAATAACGCAATGCTTGATACGTCCTTATCAAAATCCGAAAGAAGGTTCGCAGCGCACCGCCTCGCCTCTATAGATGCGTGCTTAGCGAGCGTCTCGAGTGAACTCGGCCCCATGGCAACAGCCCACCTTCGATGCGCGTCAAGAGCCTTTGAGCGAAACCAAGGATCCCGGTCGTTCAGCAGTGGAACAAAACCTTCCAGGGCTCTTGGCAAGTCGGTATCAAACAGCACCCGCACAGCGCGCCGCCGCTCTCGAACATCGCGGTGACGAAGTTTGGAGATTTCACCATCCAAGCCTCCTGCCATGATGTTGCTAAGCAGCCCGGCTTCATAGCCCTGTGGTTAAGGCTGTGAGGTCACGGTTGGAAGTCGCTGCCGTCGTCTTCATCGTCGTCCAAATCTGGTGCTCCTGGCTGGGCGAGGTTCGGATGAATCATGGTTTGAAGCATTGGCCAAAGTCGGAAGAAAGAGGGTGCTGCTTGCCACATCAGTTGGATCATTGGATGTTCTTCCATTGGCATACCGCCCTCTCCGGGCGGCGGCAAATCATCGGGTAAGTCTCGAAGGTTCACAACCAAGTCTTCCAAAGCGTACCGTTCCTCATCTTCGATCAGTTCGAGGTCTTCGCACGTTTGTATGGCGAGTTCGAGTAAATCCGCAAGTTCATCCGCGTTCATGGGGCCTGGCTCTGCGTTTCGTACATCGACTGGACCAAAGGCTACAGGGCCCAATTCAGTTGGCATGAGTTCCTCACCCTGCCGCTCAATTTTGACCAGTTGTTGACTGCCTTTTGTTCCGATTGGGGCTAAAATGAATCCACCCTCGACAAGGCGATCAGTCATCCAAGTCGGCGGAGCGCTCAGTTGGCCAGTGATGAGCACGCGATGTATTTCCCCAGGGAAAGCCACCGGGGCGACATCTACTGATTCGAGTTCTCTTGTCTCTACAGTCGGCCAGTGCGTCAGACGGCTTCGAACATGGAGCACAGCGTCCATCGAGGGGTCAAGCACACGAACAACACCTTCACTGCCGACAATACGGGCGACGAGAGCTGCGATGTAGCCTCCCTTGGCACCGAGGATCACCACTTCTTCACCTGCTTTGAGTTCCATGTGGTGCAAAAGTGTGGCGACCATATGAGGCGCAGAGATTGTTTTGATGGCCCCTTGATCCGTCTCCATGAACGGCACGGGGCGATCGACGTAGAACACCTCGGTGTCATAATCGGTAAAGTCTTCGATGTCGACGCTCATCATCGCTTCCTTAATCGCTTGAGAAATTGGAATGCCACCCTTTTCGAGGCGGCGAAGGAGGCCTGCGATGTCGGTCACAATTCATTCACGAACGCCGGCCCATGTAAAGCATCGGCTCAAGGGCGGTTTAATTCCCTATTTCTGTTGGCTAATTTGTCGTCAATGAAACTAATGTTCCCCTCGTGTTGCTTCATCGATTCTTGTATGAGCGCTTCTATGTCGATGTTTTCCTCATCTTCGTGCTCCAATAAGGTCGCCATTTCGTCCTCAACGGACCCTCGGATTTGTGACATCAATGTTCTGAAACCGTCGGTATCGGGGTCTCCAGTTTCTCCCTTGTCATCGGCGATTAATTGAAGAAGATCACGGAGGGTTTCCGGTGCGACATAGACATCCGAAAAGGATGAGAACATATCATCCATAATAGCCGACTCAATACGTGCCATGTGTTCGGATATTGTGGCTCGAGCAAGGCTCAATTCTTGAGCCAGTTCCGCAATACGAATGCGCTTTGGCGTATCGAAATACCCCCGGTCATATGCAAACTTAGCGAGCTTGAGTTGCTTGAGAGAAAGCGGCCCATTGTCTTCACTGGATACGAATTTCACCGTTCGGGCGCTTGTCCGGTCTGGTTTAGCGAACATGCGAAGGAACCCGCTTAACAAACGTAATTTCATTGGTGGGCCTTGGAGGGTGTATGTGATCCCTTCACCGTCCAAAAAGCAAGC
>DUKM01000136.1:5094-6994 GCA_013329255.1 Candidatus Poseidoniaceae archaeon
TCGAGTTCACTCTCCGGCTCCATTAACACTTCAAGGAGGCTCAAGAAATCTAAACTTTCGATGTCGTTTGGCCCCTTGCCCGGTTGGAAATGGGCTTTGAAGATACATCGGATGTCATTGGGGACTCGGCGGGAATATGAGATGAAGTGAATGCTCTGAAACACATCGGATAACGGGCCCGATACAAGGTGTCCGGCATGGGCTCGTTTCCAGAAAAAGGAGACCTCCCGCATGGTTACGCTTAGCGGTTGGAGGGACTTAAGCACTCCGATGATTGCGACTCAGTGCCTCATCTCGAGCCAAGCAAAGAATGAGAATATGGGGAGTAATATAATGAGGGCCTTGTTGATTTTGCGCTGCTGGTCAACATATTTCACTGTCGGAATCGGTGAGATTTCGATGGATTTGGCGGTTCTTTTCCTTCGAGTGAGTTGAACCCGTTGTTCGACAATATCAAGCACTTGTTGCCTCAATTCCGGTTGACGGGAATTGGCGACGCCTCTGCCGACGATGAATTTCACGGAGCACAAGTCGGAAAGGGGCAATGCTGCTTCAACAACGCCGACCATGTTGGTCAAGTCATGCATGTCGACTCGAATGGACATTCCATCGCTTTTGACGTGGCTCAGCACGCGCCATCTGCCTCGCCCTTCATTGAACGGTGTGAGGGTTTCTCGTGCATGGGAAAGAGGGCGTTTTCCGAGGTCAACAGGTTTTCGCCGTCGGGCTAAGAAAGGCCCAAGCGCAATGGCCCCGATCAACGGCGGCGTGCACATCAGGCCGCCGAGGCGGGCGAGTTGGGTCGGATCAGTGAGGACCGAAATCACGGAAAGGCTGAACCCGAGGTAGAGGCCTAAAAACGCCCCTGCCTGAAGCCCAGTGGAGAGTCCCACCGGCTCGCCCTGTTCAAGGTCCATATCTTGAGATGCTGGGGTTGCGCTCATCAAGGCTCGCTTTGCATCACACCAAAGTATATGGGTTTGCAACCCTTGGTTAGCACATGGAGAAAAACGGGCTTGAGCATCGTTTTCGTGAACGGAAAATAGGCTTGTGGATTGCAGGCGTTTCTGGTTTCTTTTTCTTCTCTTTTTTTCTCGCCCCTCTTTTGCTGGAGGAAGGCTCTGTTGGCGAACTCAACGGCCGTGCGAACACCCTTGACTTTGGTTCAAAGGAAGGTTCGATGTCATATGGGAACTCGCCGCAAGGTTTGAGCCATCAACACGCCGATGGTTCCATTCACCAACACGACCAGTTCACTTGGACTGAGTTGGACCCTTACACGGGATTCATCTACGCCTTTGCTGATGTCAACTGCCATCAAAATCATGAGCGTTCGTGGGAAATTAACGGCAACCAAATGCCGGTCTGCACTCGGGATGTAGGGATTTTCTTTGGAATCATGGTGGGTGGTGTTTTGTTTTCACGCCGTGGCTTCAATCGATGGACAGTTCGGGATACATGCCTGTCTTTGTTGCCAGATGACTTGATGGTGAAGGTCTATGCGCGGAATTGGCGTACCCTTGCATGGCTTGGATGCGGGGTTTTGCTTTGTGTTCCCTTAATCTTCGACGGTTTCACGCAACTGCTGACTGGGTACGAATCAAACAACCTCACGCGACCGTTGACCGGCGCCCCCTTTGGGATCGGTTTGGCGATTTTGATTGGGGCCTCAATTGCAGCTCGAGCTGAAAAGTTCTCGACCGCCGGGGCCGTATTGTTGCCCGGAAACGCAAAATTCGAACTCCAGACGAAGACCGAAGAGGAATGATCACGGGGGTGGCACTTGCCACCATGCGAGTAATTCTTCCACAGAAGTCGGTACGGGGCAATTTTCATGTCCACTGCTGAGCATTTCGAGGCGCTTGAGGATGTCTTCAAGTCCTTTTCGAACGGCAGGAGG
>DUKM01000110.1:0-4739 GCA_013329255.1 Candidatus Poseidoniaceae archaeon
CGCTAGGTCAAGAAAGGCGGGTAGACCTTTCAATGGAGCGTAAGCAGAAATTTCGATTGGAGGTGACTCCCTTACTACTTTGTCAACAACATGATTTATGGCTAATTCACCATTGTTTTCTAATAAAGCCCCGAGTGTGCCATTGACTGCATCATGCCCTGAGGCAACTGCTTCTTGATATCTAGCCCACCAAGAAAAGATGGTGTCACTTCCAACTTTTGTTTGCGAAAAAGTATTGAGAAAACCTGCACCTGCTCCTTCGCTCATGGATTATCCATTAGGCTCCTCCTCTTTGAGTTACCTCTTAGTGAAATGAAGAATTGACCCATAATTTAGATTTTGAATCGTTAATTCATCCGTTTCATTCATCTAGGGTAAGTGTCTCGGACAGTTCGTCGCCTGTGTAGCANNGCGAGGTACAACGCTCCTGACCCACCAACAGACGCTGTAGCGGTGATGTTGATGCCCATTGTTTCCAATTCTTGCCGGCGTTCCCCGAGTGCCAATGTTTTGGCAAGATCGAGAAAAGCAGGGAGCCCCTTGAGTGGAGCGTAGGCTGCGATTTCAACGGGTGGCGCATTGCGCACGGCTTCATCGACCACGGTGTTGATGGCAAGCGTCCCATCGTCTTCCAACAAGGCGCCGATGGTGCCGTTGACGGCATCTGCTCCGGATGCAATAGCTTCCTGATATCGCGCCCACCATGCGAAAATAGTATCACTGCCCACTTTTGTCTGTGCATAAGGGTTGAGCAAACCTGCCCCTGCATCATGGTCCATAACCCGCCCAATGCAGCCGTGTTCTTTGAGTTGCCCCTTCACTTTCGTAGACGAAGCATCCGTTTCATTCATCAAGGGTTAGCGTTTGGGCGGAACATCGCCTGTGTAGCATAGCTGGTAGTGCATCGGATTTGTAATCCGAAGGCCGGGGGTTCGAGTCCCTCCGCAGGCTCCTTTTATCGATAAGACCGTGAACTTGGTTGTAGACCCCTCAACATGCGGCCTTTCCACCTTGCGTTTCCCGTTGACGATCTTCAAGCCACCGAACAATTCTACGTCGGTCTCTTGGGTTGCGCCGTTGGACGGCGAACGGAACGTTCGATCAACCTCAACTTCCACGGCCATCAAATTGTGGCTCATTTGGTCGAACGCATGCCCGACGATGGCGACACAGGGCGCGTGGATGGGCGGCATGTTCCACCTTTCCATTTTGGTTTGATCATGGAGTGGAATGAGTGGCATACCTTCAGGGACCAACTCCTCACCAATGGTACTGTGTTTCGTCTCAAACCTCATGTTCGTTATCGCGGACAGATCGGAGAGCAGTCAACATTGTTCATCGACGATCCTTCAGGGAACGCACTGGAATTCAAATCATTCCAAGATGAGAGCCGTCTTTTTGCTGCTTCAACTGGTGAAGAATACCTGCCAAGTGGCGGAGCACTCTGAACCGAACGCTCAAGTTCGAAGAGGATTTGGCCAAAGCATGGTCGCCCAACGCTTGGACGGGAAAGCCTGCGCATTGAGCGTCGAGGAAGAACTCCATGAGCGTATTTCGGTCTGTAGTGCTGCGGGTGTCAAACCACACCTTGCTGTCGTGATCGTGGGCGACGATCCTGCAAGTCACGTGTACGTCAAATCCAAAGTGAAGGCCTGCGAACGGCTTGGCATCAAGAGCACTCACATTGAACTTCCAGAAGCAACGGGCGAGGATGAAGTGCGGGCGGTCATCCATCGATTAAACGAAGATGAAACGCTGCACGGAATCCTCGTGCAATCGCCTCTTCCAAAGCACATGGATGAAGAAGCATTGACGGATTTAATTCACCCCGCAAAGGATGTCGACGGATTCCACCCCGAAAACTTGGGGCGTTTGGTCCAAGGTCGCCTCGACGGGATGTTGCCCTGCACCCCAAGCGGTGTCATGCGCATGCTCAAGTGGGCTGGCATTGAATTGAGCGGCAAACGAGCTGTTGTGCTTGGACGCTCAAGAATTGTCGGCAATCCACAAGCCTTGCTCTTAGGAGCAAAAGGAGCAGACGCTACCGTGACTGTTGTTCATTCAAGAACCAAAAACGCCCAATCCATCTGTGCCCAAGCAGACGTCGTGATCGCTGCCATCGGGCGCCCGGAAATGGTCGGTGTGGACTGGATCAAAGAAGGCGCTGTTGTGGTCGATGTCGGCATCAACAGGGTCGAAGACTCCACCCGTGAGCGTGGATGGCGTTTAGCCGGCGATGTACACCCTGACGTTGCTCAGACGGCTGCATGGCTTTCCCCTGTTCCCGGCGGTGTTGGACCGATGACGATTGCCATGTTGATGGAAAATACCGTCCGTGCAGCCGAACACACAGCAAACTTGTGAGGGATGACAATGGAACAGAAAGCACCCCGACTCTCAAGCGGCTCACTCGTAGCGGGCGGACTGTGCATGGCTTTTGCTGCGGCCAACGTGGTCGGCGATTTGGCATTTCAACCAGGCTTCAGCATTGAAGAAACACTCAGCGTGATTGTCGGCGGCGTTTGCTTTGTTGTTTCCTTTTTTGCCTCAAGGCCACGGGTAGTGCCTGAACTTCCTCACCGACCAAGCATCGTAGAGCAATACGAGGCCTTCGATGCAGCGCCAACGCCTTACCGATCAACTGAACACAATCAATTTGCGCCGGTCACTCAACCGCAACCTGCCGCAGTGGGGCTCGACCTCACGGAATCGTTCAATGCCATTCAACAGCCGCTTTCTCAACCAGTGGTATCCTCGCTCCCCGCTCCAAGTTCGAATGATGTCGCCGCTGCGCTCGCCTCCTTGTCCACCGGTGAATTCGGCGCCCGAGCAGCCGAACAAGCGGCCTCGAGTCCAGCACCTCACGTGGCAACCGAACAGGGGCGGCAGTTCACCCAAGCAGTTGGTTCATTGGCCTCAAGCCACGTACGAGCCGCAATCGTTGACGTGCCCCTCCCTCCAGCCGCAACGCCAACCGCTGGAGTTGTCGCTGCAATTGCAGTTGCCGAGGTCCACCCTGAATTGCCATCGATGTTGGACCTCGATGCCTTGCTCGAGCAGGTTCAACCGCCACAAGATACCCCTTCGCTTCCGCAATTCGACAGCGTTGTCACCACCGCTCACCCCACCACTCCACTGGTGGTCACGCCGGAATTACCGGACTTGGATGGCCTCTTTTGAACGAAGGCAAGGTCAATATGGGTTGGTGTTATGGTTCAAGCAATGTGGTCGGATGCTTTTGACTTGCACAGTCATTCCACCAACAGCGATGGCGAGCATCCAGTAGAAACGGTTGCACAACTCATGGCTGCTGAGGGCGTAAAGCACTGGGCTTTGACCGACCACGACACCGTCGCCGGCTGGGATGCTGCTGAGGCTGCCGCAACCAAGTTGGGCATACGCTTCATTCCAGGCGTTGAAATCACCTGCGAACCGGGGCTTCCTATCGTTCAGGAAGAAATGGATTTGCAGGGCAGAGACCGAGCACCCACCTCGTGGCATTTGCTGGCCTACTTCCCATCGACAACCGTGTCCAGTCAACAAAAACTAGCCTTTCAAAAATGGCTTGCACCGCTGGGGGAGAGCCGAGGGCCAAGGATGGCTCAGATGGTAAGCCTCGCCAACGAGCACGGGATGAACATCAGCCTTGACGCCGTGCTTGCTCGAGCAGATGGTTCAGTTGGCAGGCCGCATTTGGCCGACGAGTTGATCGCACAAGGGTATGCTGAAGATCGCCAAAGCGCCTTCGATGAATGGCTTGGCGATGGTCGGCCGCTTGCTATCACTCGCAAAAAACCCTCAATCGAGGAAGCTACCGCTGCCGTTCATGCGAGCGGAGGTTTCGTTTCATTGGCTCACCCGATTTACTACGGTGTGCCCGTCGAGGCGCTCGTGATTCATTGCAAACAAGCCGGTGTCGATGCAATCGAATGCTTCCATCGCAGTCACCCCGACCCTTACCGCCATGCCTTGTTGACAACAGCGCAGGCCAACGGACTCACCTCGACGTGCGGATCAGATTTTCACGGACAATCCTATCAGCAAACGCCAGGCAACATGCCATTGCCGCTTGCAGCCCTTCCATCAGCCCTAAGCCTGTGAAGCAGGAACACTTCGAGTCAGGCTGTCGAGCATGAGAGCCGCTTCAAACAACACGATGACAGGCAAGGCCACCAAGAAGAGCGAGAGTGGGTCTGGTGGCGAGAGGAACGCCCCCAGAATAAACGCAGTGAACCAGATGTGGCGGCGGTATCCACGGACATCTTCACGAGCGACCACCTCCAGCCTCAGCACCAAGAGTGTGGCCACAGGGGCTTGGAACCCAATAGCCGATGCAATGGCTAAGTTGGCAATGAACCCAACATAGCCTGAAAGCCGCCATTCTGTCGAAAGTCCAGCGTTCTGTGCGTCAGTGGTGAGGTATTCCAAGAGCATTGGTGTCAGCAGGTTCCACGCATAAGCAACACCGAGCAAGCCGAGCGTCAAAACACCGATCAGCGTGCTCATCAGCGCCAGCGATGGTTTGGGGGTGGAGGCTTTTATTTCGAGCATTCGCTGCTTGAATGCAGGGTTTTTGCTGCCTCGCCATGCGCCTTCTGAAAGCAGCAGGGTCAGCACTGTGAATGCGGCACCATATGCGGCGAGTTTGACTTGAAGCAGGATAAATTCAACCGGAGTAATGACGATGATGTTGACGCCATCCGGCAATCGTTCAGCAGATATGAGCCACGAAATAAACG
>DUKM01000110.1:5107-6029 GCA_013329255.1 Candidatus Poseidoniaceae archaeon
AAGTCGGAAACGGCGGCGCAAGTGGGCTTTGATGTCCAACAGCAAGCGCCCGCCAGGGCTCTCGAGAAGTTCGTTGACGGTGATGGCCAGTTCATCCGTCCCGGCCATGGTCTGTGGAGGTGCCACGCCCTCATAACACACACCATGACGGCAATCACTCGTTTTCCCAAATATGCGAAGGCGTTGAATCGATCAAGCTTCGACCGTGTTGCTTGAGTCGCTTTAATCGGTGAATTACGAAACCAGTGATCCACAATGAAGGCATGGAAAGCAAAAGCGCCATCCACATGAGATCCTCATGGTAGTCATTGAGCACGCGAACCTTCACGACATCTTCCTCCCCGGTGCTGGGGTTGTGCATGACCACCAAACTGTAGACCTTAGGCGCATCAATTTCCAACGCTAATGTTGAATTTGGGGCAACCGTGTAGTGCTCACCAAGCGTCTTCATGATCGACCAGTCAATGCTTCCATTCTCCATTGCAGGGGGCGCCGCTTCAACCATCAAAACAACCACTTCGATGGTGATGGATTGATGCAGGTTCGTCACGGTGGTGTCCACGGAGTCTCCCGGAGCAAACTTCTGAATGATTTCAAACGTTGAATCTTCGGGACCCAACTGGTAAGACACTCGCTCATCGGCCGTGTTGGTTTGGACGTTCACTGCCATCAAAATGAGCGTGACCATGATCAGCGTGACCACGCCTTCAATCACGACGTGACGGCGAACTTTACGCGTTGTGAACCCTTTGAAAAAGCCTCCATAATCGTTGCGCAGTCTGGGCTGGAGGTGATGAATAAACAGCGCCCCTACGCCACCAACCAGCAACCCAAGCGGTATGTCGATGAACCAGTGGATTCCAAGGTAAAGAATTGTGAACATGAACAGCAACGTATTGGCGCAAACAAACACGTGGTAGCG
>DUKM01000110.1:6438-9691 GCA_013329255.1 Candidatus Poseidoniaceae archaeon
GGGACAGCGTTGTCCAACGGATCGTGCAGAGCGTAGAACACGCTGTACCACCCTTCGTGATACAACAGGGCGTCCATTCCTGGGATCCAAGAAGAGGTCACTTCAACGTTGAAGAACAGATAATATGGGACGGCAATGGCATAGATGAGCAAGTAATTCAACGTCACTTTGTCGGTCATGTCTCGATCACCAGTGTAGGCAAAATACACTGTCGTGACGTAAATCAAAAACAAGTAAATGAACAGATAGTGAAAGTTGAGAAACGAGGTCAAAGCCTCGTTGGCAAAGAAGTTCTGAATGTGCAGGGTGAAGTCACCTTCGATGCTGTAGACCCATCCAGTCCAGTGACCGGTTTGAATTTTGATCGGTTCGTTGAGGGCGTCAGTGATTGATTTCCATCGTATGATGACGATGTAACCCATGGCGTGAAGGTAGTACCTTTGGTTGTGAATCACTTCACCCCAAGCCTTGAACGGCGTCCGCATGCTCTTATCATGAAGGGTGAAGAACCAACATATGATTGGCGTGAGCACTAAGATGAGCCACATCATGATTCCATAGGGCTCCATAGTGCCATGGGCTTCGCCGCTTGTTTTAGGCGTTATGACATCGAATGGCTGCTGGGGGGTGTTTCACTAAATCCTTCATTTGCCGCCCAAGAGGTGAAAGGGGATGCCTTCCTCCTTGAAGTGATTACGACCATGTGGAAGCCTGCTCCAGAAAACACCCTCGAAAGTTTGAGGCATGCCATTCAACTGCATGATGGTATTGAGTTTGATCTGAGGTTGACCAAAGACGGCGAAGTGATTGTCCACCACGATGCAACAGTTTCAATCCCTAAAGAACGCATTACGGGTCCAACATCTTGGGTCGAAGATTACACACTTGATGAATTGGAAGCCTTTGGTTTCTGCTCTTTTCGAACGCTGTTGGAGGATAAAGTGGTGTCTGAAGAGTGGCGGAACGGTGGTAAAATTGGTTGCGTTGAACTCAAAAGGCCTCATCCGAAATCGACGGTCGGTGGTGGATTTTTTGGAAAGAAAATCCACAGGCAGCACATCACCTCCATGATCAATGCTGCAGACGTGTTGCTGAACGAGGCCGAAATCCCGTCTGAAAACACGGTTTACTACGCCTTTCACACAGGGATGAAACCTTCCATCGAAGCGTCGTTAACCTCACGACCATGGGCTGAATTGTTGCCTTACATTCCACCGTTTGGAAACCGTCAGACCAAACGGTTGCGTGCGCTTCCTCAGTTCTTGACCCACTCCTTTTCACGCCTCGTGACCCGGCATCGAAACGCTGGGGCCTCGATGATACCTGCAGCGATTGAATACTTCGTGGCTCCCCTCAACAAGATGCCACTGGGCAAGAAGGTTGGACTCACCGGGGACGGAGCCGAGAACTTGAAAGCCGCTCAAGGTGGTTTTCCAGTTTATGTCTGGCCTACGAAACCAGATGTGGAGCACGCTTTGCTCTCAGCAGGATTGACCGGTCTCACCGACCACTCAGACCCAGAATACACGTGGCTTCCCTCTGGGCATGCCCGATGGACTCAACCGGCCACCAGGCCACTCACCGCAGAGCAAGCACTGCTGCTCAATGGAGCGACTGAAGACAACCACCTTGACGTGCTAAAAGAATTGAAAGCAGACGTCACCCCTTGGAATCAATGCAACCTTTCGGAACGCAAAGCCTTGGCAGAGATGTGGTCCAAGCGCTGGTCTTGGCGTACCGCTGAAGGATCAAAGCATGACAATGATTTGGAAGCATCATCAAGCCCACCTTGGCAGGCTGTTCGGTTAATTGGTCATCGTGGGTCCGGGAAAACGGATCGTCCAGTTCTTCAGTGAGTTTCACTCGACGTGGCGCAACGTTTGTTGTTCCGCCATGTACTTAGGTCGGTAGATTGGGGTTCCTTTGCCGTTGCGCATAACGCCACGCTCATCGACAATCTGTGCCCCGATCCCAGCTACACGGGCCCAGCCGAAGAATGTGGTGTAGTAGGTCGGATCGGTCAACCCAATGTGGTGCAGCAAAGCACCGCTTGCAATGTCCACGTTGGCGTTTGGATTGCTGATTTTTGGGTTTTCGCCAAGGACCCTCGGGGCCACTTCCCTTAGGGTTCGAATGATTTTGAAGTTCTCGTCGTCAGGGCACACTTCTTGACCAAGAGCAAATTGGACTGTAGCCCGTGGGTCTTCAGTTCGGAGGACTGCGTGCCCGAAACCGAACACCGGTCGCTTGGCTTCAAGTTCTGCACGAACGAAGGCTTCGACCTCGACCGGATCGCTGGTGCCAATTCGCAGCACGAATTCCAAGCATGACTGGTTCGCTCGACCGTGCAATGGTCCTGAAAGTGCGTTCATTGCACCTGCCATGGATGAGTAAACGGTTGCGTGGCCAGAGGCGATTGCCTTGCCGGTGAAAGTGGAGAGGTTGCCGCCACCATGGTCCATGTGAAGCACGAGGTAGGTGGAGATAATTTGAGTCATCTTAGCCTTGTCCACACCTTGGAGGTCAAGGGTGTTGACAAATCGGTCCACCATGGACGCTGCCGGGTCGTCGGCCGGAATGTTTTCTGTTCGACCTTCACGAATCCTGAACAGCAGTCCCATCAAACGTGGCATCCGAGCAATGAGGTTCATGGCGTCAGAACGCCAGTCGTTGGTGGTCTCAAGCATGCCAAGGGTGTGGATGCCGACGCTGAGCCAATCCATGGGGTGGCCGTCGCGAGGCAGAGCCTTGAGGATGGGCTCCAAGTCGCCAGGAACGGTGGCTCTTGAGGCCAATTCAGCTCTGATTTCTTTGGATTGTTCGGGTGTTGGAAGTTCCTTATTGAAGAGGAGGTAAACGATGTCCTCTGGAGCAAAGGTGGCGAGTTCTGTGATAGGGTATCCACAGTAGTGAACACCTTCTGTGGGGGTGACAAACGAGGTTCGGCAAGTGCCGACAGGAACGCCCCGCAAACCCGTATTTAGGTGGTCTGAGGTCAATTCAAGCAAGACTTCCTTATCGCTCATGAATACCTCACCGTGCACATCCACCGAGGCTTCTCGTATAAAGCCGGTTGCTTGGCCTCACTCGGTGGCCCGAAACGATGCGAAGCAAGCCGGAAGTAAAGCCGTAAAGGGGATGTTCATTTTTGCCGATTCCATGGCGGCCATGTGCGGAATCCTTTGGTCGACTCACGATCGGCGAATACATGGATCCGGATGGTTTCCCCCTCGATGAGGATGGCGTCGTCAGC
>DUKM01000110.1:10070-10755 GCA_013329255.1 Candidatus Poseidoniaceae archaeon
GACCACCATGGGAAAGCGGCGCATTGTTGAGGACGGACTTCGTAAATCGAGCAACGCTTTTCGCCATCCAAAAAGATACACACATCATCACTGGCTCTGCTTTTCAAGACATAGCGCCCGTCCAGAGTTTGCCTGCAATCCCGCTCGAGCCACGCTTCAACTTCCATGCTGTGGTGGGCAGCAATTCGCTCAGCATCCCGTGTCGAGAGGTAGACAATCCCCCCCGGTTCGTCGCAGCACCGCCCGCAGTTCGGTTGGCATGTGAAGGGGACCCCCTTCATCCACCACCCTTCGTTCATTCTTCTTCACCTGAGTGCAAGGATTTGGCTGGTTCAATTGTTGAGAGGCTAATTTTACGGTGAGCAGGTGCGTTTTGTTCGAGCAGATCAAGCATGTCCACGCTCGATTCGTCCACTTCCCAATCGCCTTCTGGGACGAAACTGTCCATTTCGGCCGCCGCTGTTTTTGAGGTACTGCCCTTCTTTCTCCGGCTCACCGTTCGCTTCTTCTTTTCGATAACGTCTTCTTCAAACGGTGGAAGCGGCTGTCGTTCCGGATCGATCTGGACAAGTTCTTCCTCGAGGTGGCGAAGATCATCAGCCATCTGAATCAGTTGTTCAATTGAAGCATCTTCAGTGTTTTTTGCCAGTTCGGTCATCCTTCGCTCAAGTCGATCTAATTGTAA
>DUKM01000012.1:0-1501 GCA_013329255.1 Candidatus Poseidoniaceae archaeon
GCAACACAAGAAGGATTCTACGATGTTCCACGTCGAATTTCACTCACCGAGTTAGCAACCAAACTTAATGTTGCTAAATCCACGCTTTCTGCACAGATCCAACGGATTGAATCCACGGTCATGCACGCCTTTGCGGATGAAGTTCGGAAACGTAGCCCCTAACATGTTCGTACGAACATGTTCGCAAAGCCCATAAGGGGCCCGGGGTGTTGGGTGGAGCATGGACAACCTACCAAGCACATGGGAAGACTGGATTTCAAACTTCCACGACTGGCAAGAACGCGTCGGATTCAACCCCGATTGGATGGGCGATTTCGATCTCTCGATTCAATTTGATTGGGACCGAGCAGGCGACGTCATCGAATACGGTGATTATGCTGGACGACCAAAGTGGGAACGAAGCCTCCAAGTGCCTCAACAAACCATGCGTGACGCACTTGTCAGCATGATCACAGTTCAAGGCGACACAGAATTCGCATCCGTCGAACAACAACGCCACCTCCTCGCTTCCGCTCCTACAGCGTACGACCGCTATGCAGGCGCTCGAATCATGGCTGAAGAACAACGCCACGGCTGGCAAATGGCTTACCTCTTGATGACCTACTTTGGACAACAAGGTCGACGTGAAGCTCAAAAACTCCTTGAGCGAAATGCACAAGATGGCGACCGATTGCTTGGCGCTTTCAACCGACCAATGCCTCATTGGCTCGACTTCTTCTGCTACACCATGTTCGTGGACCGAGATGGTAAATTCCAACTTGGCATGCTTTCCACATCAGCATTCAAGCCCCTTGCGGCTTCCATGGGCCCAATGCTCAAGGAAGAATCATTCCACCTTGGAACCGGTTCCAACGGCCTGCGACGTGTCATCAAGGCAGAAGTCATCCCGTTGGACTTGCTTCAACGTTACATCAACAAGTGGGTTTCAACAGCGCACGATCTGTTTGGCGTCGACGCATCTTCATCCGCTCACTGGTCCTATGTTTGGGGCGTGAAAGGTCGCTGGGACGAGCGTAAGAAACTCGAAGCAGGGGTCGAAGTCAACAAAGAAGTCCTGAATGAAGAAGCTCGTGGCCACTACCATGATGAAATCGTGAGCGAAGTGAAGAAGTTGTGCGGTTACCTCCCAGAAGGGGCAACAGAACTCTACGTGCCTCACGAAAACTTCCAGCGAAGCATTGGTGCTTTCAAGAACAAGCGCTGCACAGTTGAGGGAGACCTCTTCACAGGCTCAGACGAAGAATGGGATGCATACATGCATGACCACTTTGCCCGGCCAGAAGACGAAGTGACCCTCAAAGAACTCTTCAAGCAACAGTGGGTTGTTGACAAGCCACTGTCCCCTCGCCTCATTGCTTCCGGCATCGGCGGCAAAGCATGAAGATCTCCTCAAGGAGTGCTGCATTATGATTCCAGTTGAGTTGTACGGTATAGACGTTGAACGTTGCGAAGAGTTCTACCGAGCTCTCCCACAACTGGTCGCGGACACCATTGATGATGA
>DUKM01000012.1:1898-2784 GCA_013329255.1 Candidatus Poseidoniaceae archaeon
GATCCCTTTGCATGGCCAGAAGACATCACGAACGAAGTCGAAATGACGCTTAGAACCGTCGCCTACCCCGATGTTGGTTTGCTCGAACACCTGTTGACGCTCGATCACATTGATGCACAACGAGTTTCGGAATGGATGCACTTCGCAACCAACATCTACCCAATCTACTCCGAGGCTGCTTGCAATACGCTGACAAAAATGGGCGTTCCAACGCCTTATCTCCCCGATGACATTGCGTCCTACGGACTGTATGTTTCACGCTTGGAAGGCCTGAAAATATACGCTCCTGCAGCAGGTTTACCAGAAATTGGCCTACCACGATCCCGCATGCTCCAACTTGGTTTGGAGCGATTTGAATGAAACATCTGTTGGTTCATCTCAAACTCCTTTTTGTTGCCGCAGTCTGGGGCTTTGGCTGGCCTGCAGGGCGTGTCTTGGCTGAAGAAATGGCTCCGTTTGCAGCAGCCTGGACCCGCTATGTTGTCGCTCTGGTCTGTTTCGCGTTGCTTCTTTCATTTACCAACAACTGGGTGTTTCCAACCCGAGGGGAATGGAAACGAATCACCATGATTGGGTTTTTCTCGACCGTAGTTTATCAGGCGTTTTTCATGTTCGGAATGCAGTACACTGCGGCGGGGGATGCTTCGCTAATGATTACCTTCAATCCGTTTTTTACCGCACTGTTAGCCATTTTTTTCCTCAACGAACGCATGCATTGGAGGCTCGGTACTGGTCTGACGCTCGGGATCATCGGTGTTACCATTCTGTTCCTTTATTCACCGAACGTCGACATTCCATTCAATGAACGAGCATTGGGTGATCTTCTGATTGCCGCTGCGGCATTGTCTTGGGCGTGCAACAGCATTCTGATGAAGAAAGCAATGAC
>DUKM01000016.1:0-943 GCA_013329255.1 Candidatus Poseidoniaceae archaeon
TCATCGAACAAAACTCGAAGAACTGCATGGCTCCATCACCGACTCGTTGTCGAGGCACCGATACAAAGAAGCCTTGAGAACAGTCATGAATGCATCACAATACGGCAACCAGATGCTTCAAGCCGCAACACCTTGGAAGTACCTCAAGGATGAAACCCCCTCGGAAGAACGCGAACAATCACTTTCCGATTTGGCCTTTGGTTGGAGAATTGCCAGGTTCTTAGCGATAACCACCCAACCGTTCATGCCATTCAGTGCGGCACGTCTCTGGGCTGGTTTAGGCTTAAGCGGGGCTGTAAGTGAGGTCAGGTGGGAAGAAGCGGTCAATTGGAACGCTCCTATGGAATGGAATCCAGCGGACCCGCAACCTTTGTTTAAGCGTCTTGAGTTGGACGAAATATTAGCCTCTGAGCAATCTCTTGTCGATCCTGATGAAGCATCAGCGGCCGACCCCGGCCATGGCGTCAAAGGCAGCAAAAAGAAAAAGAACACACCCCCGGAGGAAAAGAAAGTGAAAGAAGCACCAGAAGGAACAACATACCTAAATTTTGATACGTTCATGGAAGTTGATTTACGAGTCGGCAAAATCACCACCGTTGAAGACCACCCAAATGCAGATCGATTGTATGTCGTCACAGTTGATGACGGCACAGATGAGCCCCGCACCATTTGCGCTGGTTTGAAGGCGTATTATTCACCTGAAGAGATGGTTGGGAAATCAGTAGTGTTTGTGGCCAATCTGAAACCGCGACCGCTTCGTGGTGTTGTATCCCAAGGCATGATGCTCGCAGCAGACGATGGCAATGACAATGTCAAATTAGTCACCATTGACGGTGAAATTTCTACAGGATCTCAAGTCCGTTGATCAAGAATTAATTCGATCATGGACAGCATGCATCACCAAGCGTGAACGAGCGGAGCATTCCTCCCTCATCCCAGTGGT
>DUKM01000016.1:1351-2629 GCA_013329255.1 Candidatus Poseidoniaceae archaeon
GCAAGCAACGATGCCACACCTACATCAGATGCAGCGTTCCCGTTTCCATTTCGGGCGAGGCCTTCTAAAACACCTAACAACTTCATGCCTAGTTGAGCAGTTTCCAACGGAACCTCTGCCGCTCTTAGGGTACCCGCACGGATCGCAGTGCGTCGTGTTGATTTCTCTTCTTCTGTTTCCTTTGGCATTCTAAAGGCTGCCACGACCAGATCAAAAGCATCGCTGTCTTCTTGAGCCAATGGACCCGAACGAGAAAGGACCTCGGCAGACACTTGACTTGCCACATCTGCTGCTGGCCAACCTGCGGACCATTTTTCCTTGCCGGTTGTAAGGTTGCAAACCATGGTGGTGAGGGCAGCGGCCTGGCCAAGAGCAACCGCAGCGGCAGTTCCACCACCGGGGGTGGGGTTATCCGATGCCAGAGCATCTTGGAAATCATTCAAACTCATCTCCATCCAATTCATTGGCCCAACGCCTCCTTGAGTGCGTATTCAATGATTCTTTTTTCGGGATGAAATTTCTCAAGTTGATGTAGACCAAGGCCCTCAATCGCAGCTTCAACCAACGCTCGCTCCTCGGTAACACCCTCTTCGGCATACCAACGGCCTGACTCCAGCATTGCAGAAAGTGGAACGAGTCCTACCAGTTCACTACCGGGGACTTCGACCCCGTGATCTTGAGCGATGCTCTTGCATGCTTCAAATGCGACGTGCATCGGGCACTGACTCACATCCCTCAAATTCATTGACACTTGGCTCATTTGATGCGTTTCCAACGGCACACCCATGCCTTGAACGAGGGTCAGCATACCGGGGACTCTCATTTTACGCCCATCCTCCTTTTTGATAAGCCGGCCTGTTGAACGGACAAGCGATCCTACCTTGCGCGCTACGTCGGCATTCGGATCGCTCAAGTTGACGTTGTAAGCAACGAGTATCCCACGCGCACCAAAGGTGATCGCCCCCGACTTGGCAACAACTTCGTTCCATCGGCGTGGACCGAAGTCGGGGTATCGAGTGTCGTCTTCGTGAATCGATGTGCCATCGGAAAGTCGATCTTCGAGACCCTCATACTGTCCTTTTCGAATAGTAGAAAGCAGCGTTTTTGCAGATGTGGATGCGGCTTGACCGTAGAGGAAGGTCGGGACGCTGCACGACTTCGCCACACGTTCAGCCAATGAGGTTGCGAGTTTCGCACAATCCGTCATGGTCACACCATCAAGAGGAATGAAAGGGCACACGTCAACAGCACCAAGCCTTGGATGTTCACCTGCATGGT
>DUKM01000016.1:3010-5848 GCA_013329255.1 Candidatus Poseidoniaceae archaeon
GAACCTGCAAGGGTGATCACTGTGCGGTTGTAGTCTGCATCTGGCTCGACACCAAGAACGGCGCAACCATCTACTTGTGATGCAGCGTCGATTATGCGCTGAATTTTTTCTGAATCTCGTCCCTCGGATATGTTTGGGACACACTCCACTAAGCCTTCCATAAGCCTCGTTCCGCTCACTCGGACTTTGAATGTTGACCGAGAATTTAGATGAAATCAACTGTAAAGTGCTTCCGGGGAGGATGTTCGCCCGCCCGTAGATTTCTTTTCGTTGAGTTTCGTCACTGCCAGCATGAGGTCATCATTGGTGACCGAACTGCGTCCGTCACGAATGGCGATCATTCCTGCTTCCACACATGTTGCTTTCAATTCAGCACCACTGTATCCTTCTGTTTTGTCAACAATTCGCTGAATGTTGATTCGCTTTGTCGACATAGTAGACGTGTGAAGTTTCAAAATAGCCTTCCGTCCCTTTTCATCGGGTCGGGGAATGGTTACAATTCGATCAAAACGTCCAGGCCGCAGGAGTGCATCATCGAGGATGTCTGGTCGGTTGGTTGCGGCGATGATTTTTACATCTTCAAGTGCATCAAATCCGTCCAATTCCGCTAAGAGTTGCATCAGCGTACGTTGAACTTCGCGGTCTCCGCTGGTGGAACCGTCGAGTCGCTTTGCACCGATTGCATCGATCTCATCAAGGAAAATGATGGACGGGGCTTTATCTTTAGCAAGGGAAAATAACTCTCGCACCATTCGCCCACCTTCTCCAATGTATTTCTGTGCCAGTTCACTGCCGACCATTCGAATGAATGTGGCATCGGTGTGATTGGCGACGGCCTTAGCAAGCAACGTCTTACCGCAGCCCGGTGGGCCAACGAGCAGGATTCCTTTTGGAGGTGTAATCCCTACCTTCTTGAACAGTTCAGGAGATGTGAGTGGTAGCTCAATAGCCTCGCGCACCGTCTGAATTTGTTCGTCGAGACCAGCAACTTCGTCGTATGTGATGTCCGGTTTGGTCACCATTTCGGCGCCGCTGACCATTGGGTCCCACGCATCGTGAAGCACCTCTATGACAGCGAGTGTGTCTTGATTGAGTGCAACGCGTGTACCAGGTTTGAGAGTTTTAGGTTCGAGCCTTTGGTTGAGGGAAACTTGGAAAACCGTTCCATTTGAAGAACGAACAATGGCTGTTCTATCGTCAAGAAGGTCTTGCAGGTGCCCGATAATAAGGGGTGGTGATTTCAGCAAACGAACTTCATCATCGAGGCGTTGTGCCCTCTTTTTCAGGCTACGAATATCAGATTCCATTTGGGAACGTTCGTTGATCAAACTCTGTGCTTGATCTTGCAATTCGGAGAAAGCATGCTCCAACGTTTTGATTTCATCCTCGGACGCAACAGATCGTGCAGGAGGCTTTTGTTCAACATCTGTACCCATGGTTCTCAACCAGTCCAAACGGCCAGTTTATTTCAACAAGACGGAGCCATCCCTTCCGAAAGGGCAAAGACGAAGCCTTCAAAGGATGTCGGCATAACCCACAGATAGGAGTTTTGATTCGAATGGCAGACTGTGAATTGTGTGGCGCCATGAAGGTAGGCGTACGAAACGTGAAAACCGGAAAGACGGAAGTAACGGCATGCGCCCGTTGCATCGAAAAAATGAACCTTGGACCAAAAGAAACAGCTCCAGGTTTAGCTAAGGCCCAATCCATGCATTCGAAGCCTTCCCACGCATCTGCTTACGCGGCAAAAGGGAAGAAGGGAAAAGACATCATGCTGAAAACTGAAAAGGAATTGGCTTCTGATTTTGACAAGAGAATTTCAGCTGCACGGAAATCAAAGGGCTGGAATCATGCTACCCTTGGAAAGCGAATGGCTGAAACAGTCAACATCATCAAATCAGCAGAGGCAGGAAAGCGTCCCACTGATGGAGTACTTCGTAAATTCGAGCGAGTGCTTGGTATTTCTCTATGGGTGGTTTCGACTGAAGAGACCACCACGCATGTGGATCGCAGTTCAAACCGTGGCATGACGCTAGGTGATTATTTCAATGACCAACCCTGATGTTGCACCTGATGTAAGAGTTCATGCCCTTTGGCTGGCTCAAGACGATCCCAAGAAAAATACGGCGGTCTTAGCGAATAAACGTGGCGATTTAAAACTCCACAAAAAAATCAACACATTACCGCGCAGAGGCATCATTTTGGAACCACTTTGCGGTAAAGTGTTTGGCCCAGAAGACCATCCACTTATCCTCGAACAAGGCGGGGCAGTCGTGGGACTCGATTGCAGTTGGGCCCACATTGAATCAAGCGTACAACAGGTCATGAAACGCACCCGCTTACAACCACGCATGCTTCCCCTGCTGTTAGCAGCAAACCCCGTGAATTGGGGGAAACCAGGGCGTCTAACCACGGCTGAAGCGTTGGCAACGGTACTCTACTTGGTTGGTCGAACAGAGCAGGCCGCACGAGTTCTTGGCGCATTCCGCTGGGGTCCCCGTTTTTTTGAATTGAATCAAGAGCCACTGGATGCCTATGCTGCCGCCTCGTCGAGCGCTGAACTCGTTGCGCTTCAGTTTGAATTCTTCGACCTTAGCCATTTGGAAGAGGGGGAAGAAGATTGACTGAGCTTTCTTTGCCTTTTGGAATTCAACGGCTAACAACAACAGAAGCATCCATACAAACTGACGATCTTGCACATGAGGCACTCATTCGCTTGCAAGATTCAAATGGAACTTTTGTATCCCTCCTCGGAACACCTGAAAACCTTCCATTCCTCTACATTGGCCATTGCGTGACAGAAGGCTATGGAGAAATGAACCGAATCACATTAACGAC
>DUKM01000016.1:6275-7954 GCA_013329255.1 Candidatus Poseidoniaceae archaeon
TCGCCTGGACTTGAAGAATTGATCAGCGGATTGCCTGCATACCGGGGCGAACATCGTGAGATCAATTTGGCCTTGTTAGAAGACGGCTTCACTGCTATGAAAAAAAAACAAGTCGGGTTTCAAACAACAGGTGGAATGCATGGGGCAGGCTTGTTGATGCCCGCGTCAGGCCTCACCTATGTGGCTGAAGACATTGGACGCCACAACGCTGTGGACAAAGTGGTTGGCATGGCGGTGGCCAACCAGTTCATCGAAGACCATACCATTTTGCTTTTGTCGGGACGTTGTGGATGGGATATTGTTGCAAAATCCGCCCGCGCCGGCCTTGGTACAATTGCGTGCGTGGGGGCTTGCTCCTCGTTAGCTGCTGAAACGGCAAGGGCATTGGGGATCAGAATTTTTAGTTTTGTGAAACCAAGTTCTTGTGTGGCAATTGGGGCTATTGGTGCTTCATCGAATGGCAAGCCTTGAGAACTGCAGCCGGCCCGTTTGGCTTGGGGCTTGTCTATGGAGGAACACCTTTCACCGGAAACTCCCAAAGATAATCTAAAACTAAGGTTGGGGAAACCAAAGAAATCAGCCGCCGGAATTCCAGCTGCATTGTCTTCAATGAGCCACGGTATCAAAAAAATGGGCCTCGTAAAAACGGTTCGAACCTTGACAATGGTGAATCAGCAAGCGGGCTTTGATTGCCCCGGATGCGCCTGGCCCGACCCATCGCACAGAACTTCGTTTGAATTTTGTGAGAATGGAGCAAAAGCCGTGGCGGATGAGGCCATGAAGGCTAAGGTCAATCCTCAATTCTTCCAAAAATACAGCGTGAAGGAACTCACTGGAAAAAGCGATCACTGGCTGAACAAACAAGGTCGAATCGCCCATCCAATGATTTTGAAACCCGGGGCGACGCATTACACCAAAATTTCTTGGAAGGAAGCATTCACCCACATTGGCTCAACAATCGCCAACCTGGAACAACCCGAAAAAGCTGTTTTCTACACATCGGGACGCACATCCAATGAAGCGGCATTTCTCTACCAAGCCTACGTTCGGGCCCTTGGCACCAACAACATGCCTGATTGTTCGAACATGTGCCACGAATCCAGCGGGAAAGGCTTGGGTGAGACCATTGGCATAGGCAAAGGCACAGTCACATTGGAGGATTTCAATGAAGCAGAGGTCATCATTGTGATTGGTCAGAACCCCGGAACAAATCACCCACGGATGCTTACGGCCTTACGCGATGCCAAGCATAACGGCGCCCAAATCATTCACATCAATCCCCTTCCCGAAGCTGGACTTGAACGGTTCAAACATCCGCAAGATTACATGAAATTAGACTTCAAAACTACAAAATTGTCCGATCATCATTTGCAAGTGAAAATCGGAGGGGACGCAGCGTTGATGAAAGGCTTCATCAAAACTCACATCAAGAAGGGTCAGACTGATACTGCCTTCATCAAAAATTCAACACGAGGGTATGAGGCAATGTGCCAACAAGCCATCGCAACATCATGGAAGGAGATTGTGCGAGACACAGGCTTAGACCGAGAGACGATTGAATCGGTTGGTGCGTTGCTCGCTTCTTCAAACGCAACCATCGCGTGTTGGGCAATGGGACTCACGCAACAGCCAAACGGCGTGGCAGTGATTCAAGAAGTTGTCAACCTCCTGCTGATGGG
>DUKM01000016.1:8347-9198 GCA_013329255.1 Candidatus Poseidoniaceae archaeon
ATATGGGAAGCACCATCAGATGCATTCCTTGACCGAATGGAAAAGGGCCTTGGATTCCCAATGCCCCGGAAACACGGTTATGATGTTGTCAACGCCATACGCGCCATGAACAAAGGTAAGGTCAGTGTGTTCTTCTGCATGGGGGGCAACTTCCTATCCGCAACACCTGATACACATCAAACAGCCAAAGGTCTTGCACAAATTGATTTGACGGTACAAGTTTCTACAAAATTAAACCGTTCTCATCTCATCACAGGAAAAACGGCTATCATCCTTCCCTGCCTTGGTCGCACTGAACTGGATCAACAGGCCGAAGGAGAACAATTTGTAACCGTTGAAAATTCGATGGGCATCGTTCACAAATCGACGGGCGGTCTGAAACCAGCGTCCCCCGATTTAATGAGCGAACCCGCTATAGTAGCCCATTTGGCTAGCGCATCATTGAAGGAAGCAAAATTAGATTGGATGGGCCTTGTCAGCCATTACGATGGAATCCGTAATCTGATGAGTGAAAGCCTAGCAGGTTTTGAACGGTACAATGAACGCGTACGAGAACCGAACGGATTCGCCCTGCCGAATCCTCCACGTGACACACGTTCGTTCGCCACTGAAGATGGCTTCGCCCACTTTACCGCTCACAATCTACCAGACGTCTCTGTACCCGATGGATGCTACGTTATGATGACCATGCGATCTCACGATCAGTACAACACGACCATCTACGATGTGCACGACAGGTACCGTGGTATTCACGGCAACCGCAGAGTTGTTCTCATGAACGCAACAGACATGGCAGAAAGAGGATGGAAAAACCGACAAGAGGTCCAACTTACGAGTCACTTTGAGGGCGT
>DUKM01000094.1:0-6038 GCA_013329255.1 Candidatus Poseidoniaceae archaeon
GCTTCGCTTGGGGTCGACCAACCTCGATGATCTGTGCGAGGGGCAAAGAAAGATTCCATCCAACTCATATCTCGGTGTGTTTCAATTTCATTCTTGAAGGCATGTTTTTGCCATCGGCCACAGCCGGTGGTTTCTTGTGTGGTGGATTGGAGCCTCAACCCCGCAATGATGAATGCTTTGAGCCGACTGCTGAATTTATTTTAGTGACGAGTGATGGGCGAACTGAGCGGGACCTTCCTTGGGTAAGCATTCAAAGCAAAGCCCCTCTTTGGTGGATTTAATGCAGAGCGTTCCGGTCATTCCGCTCTCGCCTGCACCAGCAAACCTAATCCTGGCCCATACCTCAAGGCCATGGAAAACCGTTCGCTCAATGCTTGGTTTGGTTGGACTGCTTTTCATCCTCACCAACATTGCTCCGCTGTTTCTCGCTGGATTTTTAGACTCCGATTTTGATGGGGCACCCGGGCCTACAAATCCATACTACGTGTTGGGTGCATCGCTGTGTTCAATTCCCATCCTTGCACTGTTGGGGTTCCTCCGCCGCCCTCGATTGACTCATTTGATTCGCGCTGCCCCCCATTCAGGTGGACAGATGTTGTTCCAAATGCCTGGCAGTGCCCTTTTCCAATCACCCACACCGGTGCACCTAGTCCATCACATCGTTCATGACTCGGCGCCGTTAGAAATGCCCTCACGCAAGGCGCTTTGGGGCTTATTTTTTGGTGGCGTATTCATCTCGAGCGTATGCCTTTTCCCCTTGCTAATCCTTGGCCTCACCCCGGTGACGCTGATCGTATTCCTTGCGATTCTCGTCCCTGCATTCCTGATTGGTTTCTCAACACCGGTCTTCGCTTGGTGGGCCACTTTGACGCATTACTTCGGCTTGCAAACTTCTCGGAGGTTAGCGGAGTGGATGTTGATTGCTGGCATGCTCTCAACGATTCCTGCAATCATGATTAATTCGAACATAGCCCCGCTGATGATCGATGCCTTAGGATTAAGCATCACGAGTGAGACATCGCTTGGTTATGGATTAATTCTGATGGTCAGCGCCCCTGTTGGCGAAGAATTGTGCAAGGCTGGGGCGGTGTATGCGCTCGCTCGTTTCATCGATTCGCCTCGACGAGGGTTTCAGATTGGTTTCACTGTTGGTCTTGGATTTGCTCTTCTTGAGAACATGAGTTACATCCTCATGACCTTTGGAGCGCTCGAAGCAAGTTCGATTACCTTCGGATTAACTTCGATCATTCGAGGCATTGGCAGCATTCCAGGCCACGGCATCTGGACAGGGATTTCCGGCTACGCCATTGGCTGCCACCTCACCCTTCGAAGACCGGCTGCACTGATGAGCATGGATGGATCGAACCAAGGAACTTCGGAAGTCAAACAGTGGATGCTCACCGATAAAAAAACAGGTGAGGTGTTGTCCGCCTCCAGCGCACCTCATCAAGCCATAGAAATCCCTCGATGGTTGTGCAGTTCCCCACAACAAGGCATTGAGTTGCCAAAAACCCCCCTTGTCGGAATTGCAGTAGCCATAGCAGGTCATGCTTTTTGGAACGGAAGTTCATGGGCACTTGGGGTCATTGGAGAGAGCATGCATTGGGCTGCAGAGCTTTTGTTGATGTTGGGATGGATCGTGTTCCTCATCTTCGCACTGTGGCAAATTTCACGGCGGATTCTGGCTTCAGTCTTACTCGACAGGGCGTTCTAAGTCCCCTCATAAAAAGTCCATTTTAGGCGGTGCTTTGAGGGGAAGCACCTTTGAGGGGTATGGAGCCCCACCAAGAAGAGGGAACACCATGGATGTACTCACTGGCGGCCTAAACCAAGGCAACCTTGCCGTAACGGCAGCCATCATTCTTGGTTTGGTCATCGTCTCCTCTCGTGCCAAAATGCTCGATCGAGCAGGCGTTATTGCTGCGGCTATTTTGGGATTGAGCGTCGGAGGTCTCGGCCACTGGACATGGTTGCTGATCCTCTTAGGCTTCCTTTTGTCAGCCCACAAAGCCACAAAGTGGCGCTTTGAAGAAAAACTCGGCCGAGGTATGTCGGAATCAGAAGACGGCCATCGTAGCTATGGAAACGTCATTGCCAACGGTGGTCTTCCGGGACTTGTTGCAGTCTATGCCTACCTCACAAACGACTGGGAAACTGGTCTTTGGATGTTCAGTGCAGCTGTCGCTGTTGCGGCATCGGATACATTCGCCAGCGAAATAGGCTGCCTTGATGATAACGTCCGCATGATCACGACCTTCAAGAAATGCGAAGCAGGTCTGAACGGCGGTTTTTCCCCCAGCGGCCAGAAAGCGGCTTTGGCCGGTGCTGCACTGATTGGCATCTTGAGTTTCCCTGCATGGTACCTGACAACGGATTACACCGATATTCAGACTGGTCTGACGCTCAGTTTGGCAGTGATTGTGGTTGGCTGGCTTGGCTGCCAAATGGACAGCCTGCTTGGTGCACTGCTTGAGAATCGAGGTTTCCTTACCAAAGGCGGTGTGAATGGAATTTCAATCACCTTTGGATTCATGCTGATGAGTTTCTTTATTGAATACCTCCTTTGAGGGAAACGAAACGCCACTCACATCTTGCCATCGTCTTCATGAACCAATACCGATTGGTCGTGACATGCGCAAACGCTTGGCGGCCATGGCTTTGCTTGCGCTGTTGGCGTGCGTCAGCCTCGGTGGCTATGCGAGTGCTGCACGGGACACCATTTACGAACCCGGATTCATCGAATGGGAAATTGATGAAATGGAACGGCTCTTCGTCGAAGGTTTAGACGCTGAAGAAGCGGTGCTCCAGCGAGGAAGAACCGACAACGCAGTCGGTGGTTTCTCCGTCAATGCAAACGCTGGACCCGTCCCAGTGTTCACAGTGTCCAGCCCTCCCGTTCTTCATCCGATCAACGCAACCGTCAACATGAGCGTTTTCTTTTCCGCCTACATCGAAACAGGTCCACTTTCTCATGAATCCTGCACGCGCCAGCCAGGCAACTTTGTTGACACCACAACAACCCTAACCTACTCTGTTGATGCAGGTGGCGTACCCGTCTATGACGCTGTGGTGACCCAAATTGTCGACACTGCAATCTCAAACGCAGCGATGAACTTCAGCGGTGAGAGACAAGAAGCCTTCATCAGCATGCAACCCGGCGATGTGTTCACCCTCTCCCTTACCGCACAGAACAACTGCCAAAACACAGTTATTCGAGTTCAATGGGGCGCTTTTGAACAAAACAGCGGCGGCATCATCATCGAAGGCAAATTGTACGAACCTGCAGCCAGCATCATCGTCGATGATGAACGCAGGGCGCACGTGGAAGTGGAACCCCTCTTCCCTTGGGGCGCTGACGATGTGAAGTCCATCAAGTGGGAACTTTGGGGACCGCTCCGAGACGATGAGAAGCAAGTCAAGAGCCCCGAATACATGATGGAAGATTCGACCGGTCGCATTCGAATCGATCGGCCAATGGAAGGCAATCAAACGAATTGGGCATGGTCAGGAACCGAACAACTTCGGATTGGTGACGCCAACCTTCAAGTGTGCATTCAGACCATATCTGGCGACTTGAACAGCGATTGTCACGCCTTTGGCATCATCCGCTTTGAAGTTGAACCTGCAGACAAAGGCTTTGCTAATTCAGCCATTTTTCTCACAATCACTACGTTTGGAGCCTTAATCGGTTACATTGCGACTTTAGTGCGAACCGACAACCTCCCCCCCTTACCGATTCTTGGTGCATTGCTCTTGCTGGCCATCTTTGTCATCCCAACTGCATGGGGTCAAGCCAACCTTGGCTCTGATGCGAGCATTGGAGAGAACGCCAGAGTCTATGACGGGGAACTGTATGACGAAATGATGAATCCCGTTTACATCTCAGACTACCTCGATGGCAACAAGGCACTGATTGTTGCCGTGACCTTGCCTGGATCTGAAAACGCCTTCCAGCAAGCCGTTGAACTCAACAAAACCCTCGATACAAAGGCGGATGAAATCGCTGTCATCCAAGTGGTTGCCGGCATGGGTGCAACTCAAGTGGACGCTCAATCGCTCGCCAACACGCTCAATGCCTCGTGGCCAATTTTACTCGACTCCGAGGGTTTGTTCGCAAACAGCCTTCCAACCGGCGTAGCCGATGCAGTACTGGTCGTTGACCCAAGCATGCGGGTCACGCATGCAGAAGGCCCCTACGCACCCCGTGAACACCTCGATAACGCCATAGACAGCGTTTCGCTTGGTGGTGGCCAATCGTTCACACAATACTTCGGTTTGTTGTTTGGTCCTGGATTGTTCTTGCTCTTCATGGCCCTGCCCCGTGCCGGATGGGTCGAACCTGAAACACCGCTGCCGCCTGGAACACTTTGGGCCTCGATTGCGGTCGCTGGTGGCGTAGGCGTACTTCTGGTCAACCTCCCTGCTCTTTTGGCAACCTTAGCCCCGATCAACAGCAATCTCTTGTTCTGGGTCGATATTGCCATGTTGGCTTGGATGGTCCAAATGTGCATAGTGACCGCCCGAAAAGGCGCTCCATTCGAATCTCAAATCATCGGAAAACTTCTCCACAAAGCCTGCCCTAAGGCCTTCCGTGATTGGCGAGAGGTCGAAGACATGCAGCGCGATGTTCTGCTTGGCGTCTGGCTTGGCTGGTTTGGTTGGCTTACGTTCCCCGCCTTGTTCCCACAAGGCGTTGCAGCCTCGATGATGAGCGGAATCGTTGGCGTTGGTTTTGGAGTGTTTTACCTTGTGTGGTTGGCGCTCTTTGCTGGCATTGTCGTGCTGTTTATTCGATTCATCGCTTCCTGGGGTGGATCTGTCTCGAGGCTGTTCGGAGAATTTGGCGCCGAAGTGTTTGCTCAATTCATCGGATGGTGCCTGTTGCCAATCGCTGTTTGGGTCACCATTGATGCGGTTATGACGGCGAGCGATCTCGGTTTATTCTGACCATAGGCTTGACAACCCTAGATGCGGCTCATAGCAGACATGAGCCAGTACAGCCCCAGTTGGAGCAGAACCCAGCGAGACCTATTTTTCAAATGCCCAACCGCTTGGGCGCTGAGGTACGCAAGAATTGGTACGAGCAGCCAAGGTTCTCGCTTTGAGCAAATCACCGCTTGGAACATGATGCTCCGAGCCTTGAAAACAACAATCATCGAACAACTTGATGCATTGCGTTCCGGCATTGAGTGGACGGCATCGGTAGCTGAGATCTCTTTGCGTGGCCATCTCAAGAACCTCATTCGGCAAAACAACGAACGCATCGGGCCGGCGAAGTTGGATGCGTTGTTGCAATTTGCAACCCACCGGATGAAACTCCTGTGGAGAACAGATGTGTTCCTCGACCTCTCGCAACGCCTTGGCGTGCATTGGTCGGTGCTCGACCGCACGGAATCTGAGCACGTCGACGGTTTCGATTTGTTTGCCTCACCAGACCTTGTTGTGCGGAGGCAATCAAAATGGCATTTGATTCGATTGGACATGCAGGCACGTCGGATGTCAGCAGAAGAACAGTTGGAAGCCCTAGTGATGGTGCTCTGGTCTTTGAAGCGAAGTGGTTTACCAAGCACGGTTGAACAGTTTGAGGTCCAGACGATTGGATGGCGAAAAGGGGCCTGGGTGGTTCATCGGCTTCAGGTAAAGGAATCAGAAGTTTTGACGGCCTATGAAATGATTCGCAAGGACATAACGGCGATGAAAGCATGCGCTGATGTGGCCCGGTATTCGATCGAAAGCATACCGCTTGCTGCAAAGGAGTCCTCTTGCCAGCAATGTTCCTTCAAGCCAAGATGCCTTGTCGATTTGAGCCTAGGCGAAAAAAAGCGCTTGCGTGTTGAGCGCCTCGGCCAACACATTCAGTGAAGTTTGGAAACCAGATCAGCAAGGACCAAGGCCACGTCTGTTGCTTTGGTGACACCGCTTGCCAAAAGAACACCTTCCGCTCCAAGGCTAATCGCTGTCGCAACATCTTCACCGTTCTTGACGCCCGCTCCGCAAAGGACGCGCACGCTGGCGTTGGTGGCTTTCACGACGGCAAC
>DUKM01000094.1:6416-9928 GCA_013329255.1 Candidatus Poseidoniaceae archaeon
TCAACTGCGATGAATGTTGGTCCCATTGCTGCAAGGTTTCTCGCTTCATCGAGGTCGGCAGCGCATCCGCATGTTGGGAAACCATCAGGAAGTTGAGCCAACAACTCTGCGACATGATTCATCTCAACCTTGTGTTCTGCATGGTTGATGATGGTGCCTTGAGCCCCTCGGTGAATCGCTGTCTGTGGTTCGAGCCATCCGGTGAAGCTGCCTTGACCTACTGGATCGAGGTGCTGAGACCACACTTCAAGCGCTGGCGCTGCTGCTCGCACGGCTTGTAGGTCAAATGCAGAAACTACAGCAACCATTCGAGCTGGTCCGTCGCTGTGCTTTTCCATGGCTTTGGCTAATGCTTCTGCCGATGAGCCACTGGCGCTCGCGTAGGTCTTGAAATTGACAACAATCAGCGGTTTGGTCATGCTTCGCCCAGCGAAGAACACCATTTGACATCTTCCGTCAAAGAAGGGCGGCCGGCTCGTCTTTCGGCCACTGGCCGCCGTTTTGGTTGGTCCCATCGGGTATGATGCTGCCATGATCGATAACCACGCCGTCAAGGTTGACGCCAGACCCTATGCTTGCACCTCGCCCAACCAGGCAATTTTTGAGATGCGTATGAGAGCCAACGTTGACACCTCGAAGCAAGGTAGAACGCTCGATATGACTGTCTTGGAGACTCACATCAGCTTCGATCATTGAGCCTTGGATGGTGTTCTCGCCAAAATCAGTTTGCTGAGCGAACCAGGTACCGTCGACGACTTTTCCACTGCTAAACCGTTGCTCCGAAATGCATCTTTCAACGCCATCCATCCATGCGCTTGGTGTGCCCGCATCGATGAAGTAACCTTCGAATTCTTGACCATTAAGAAGATGTTCTTCCGCCAACTTAGGGAAGACTTCTCGTTCTATAGAGTGCCCCCCTTCGGGCATCCAATCGAACACGTCGTCTTCAAAAATATAGGAGCCTGCGTTGATGAGGTTGGAAAAAACCTCCTCTGGTTTTGGTTTTTCCATAAAGCGATTGATGCGGTTGTTTTCATCGACACCGACGATGCCAAACCGAGTTGGATCTTCGACTTCCCACAGAGCAAGGGTTCCAACGCCACCGTTCTTCCGGTGAAGTTCAAGCAATGGTTCAACGTTCAGTGAAGACACAATGTCTCCGTTGAAACAAGCAAAGGTTCCACTCACCACATCGCGGCAGTTGCCCAATGCACCACCGGTGCCAAGCGGTTTATCTTCGGGGACAATTCGGACATCGAAGTCAACTTCTTTTTCTCGGAAGTATGATTCAATCAGGTCGACTTTGTAGCCACCCGCTACAATGATTTCATCGATCATATCGGTGGGCACTGATTCGACAACCCGCTCCAACAACGTCATGTCGAGCATGGGCAAAAGCGGTTTGGGAATGCTGTTGGTCCATGGACGAAGCCTCGAACCTATGCCGCCAGCCAAAACAACCACTTGCATGAAGTCCGCCAAACCAATCGAACCTATGAACACACCTCACAAAGCAATTGCTGGAACCATCAAGCAGGACCTGAACCACCTAAGGAGGCGAGCAAAGTGTTCAAAGACGGGCGTTCAGTGGATGGTTTGGAGAGACCCATGAACATCCATGAATACCAAGGAAAAATGCTGCTACGAGCTGCCGGGGTTCCCGTGCTCGAAGGCGTCCACTGCACCACTGTGGAACAAGCCCTGAACGCCTATGACTCCCTTGGAAGCAAGGTTGTTGCAGTGAAATCTCAAATCCATGCTGGTGGCCGAGGCAAAGGCACCGTCATGAACCCCTCATCCCGAGCAACCGTGATGGAAGGCGGCGTCAAAATTGCTTTTTCAAAAGAGGAAGTCAACACCTACGCAACCAACATCCTTGGCAACCTCCTTGTCACCATTCAAACCGGTGATGAAGGGAAAATCGTCAGCAACCTGTATGTTGAGGCAGGATGTGACATCGCACACGAATACTACCTCGCACTGCTTGTCGACCGTGACAACAAATCAGTTTTGATCATGGCTTCCACCGAAGGGGGCATGGACATCGAAGAAGTTGCTGAGCACACACCAGAGTTGATTCACAAGGTCGTCGTTGATGCAAATGTGGGCTTGCTCGGGTTCCAAAAGCGAGACCTGGGCATGGCACTTGGCCTCAAAGGTGGAGCATTGAAGTCCTTTGGAAAACTCCTCTCCTCGATGTACACCATGTTCTGCGCAGAGGATTGCGCCATGGTGGAAATCAACCCGCTTGTCCGCACAGGTGCGGATGAAATGGTGGCTTTGGACGCAAAGATCTCCTTTGACGAGAACGCTGAATTCCGCCACAAGAACTGGGACGACCTCCGAGACCTTTCCGAAGAAGAGGATACGGAAATCAGGGCTAAAGAAACTGGTCTTTCCTACGTCAAACTCGATGGAAATATTGGCTGCTTAGTCAACGGCGCAGGATTAGCAATGGCAACAATGGACGTCATCAAACTCTATGGCGGCGAGCCTGCGAACTTCCTCGATGTGGGCGGCGGTGCTGATGAAGAGCAAGTGAAAACTGCGTTCTCCATCATTCTTGAAGATCCAAACGTCAAGGGTATTCTCGTCAACATTTTCGGCGGAATCATGCGGTGTGACATCATTGCACGTGGCGTTATTGCTGCAACTGAGGCACTCTCTTTGCAAGTCCCACTCGTGGTCCGACTTGCGGGTACCAACGTCGATGAAGGCAAAGCAATTCTTGCTGCATCAACGCTCAACATCCACCCTGCTGATGACTTAGCAGAAGGCGCTCAAAAGATTGTAGCGCTCATTGGAGGTGAAGAATAAATGGCTATTTGGATTGAAGAAGACGCAAAGGTGCTGGTTCAAGGCATCACAGGCAAGCAAGGCATGTTTCACGCAGACAAGATGGTCGAGTACGGCACAAACATCGTTGGCGGCTGCACACCTGGAAAAGGCGGCCAAACTGTTGAACTGCAAGGTAAATCCTTCCCAGTGTGGGACAGCATGACCGCAGCGATCACCGAAACCGATGCTGATGCTACCGTCATCTATGTGCCACCACCGTTTGCTGGTGAAGCAATCATGGAAGCTGCAGATGCGTTTGATTCCGTCAAGGGAGAAGGTGTCATCGTTTGCATCACAGAAGGCATCCCGACCCTCGACATGGTCAAGGCTGTGGCTTATGTCAACAACAGACCCGGTGTGCGTCTCATTGGACCAAACTGCCCGGGCATCATCACACCTGGAGAAACTGGCGGCGCTAAAATCGGCATCATGCCTGGCCACATTCACGCTAAGGGCCGCATTGGAATTGTTTCAAAATCAGGCACCTTAACCTACGAGGCTGTGGCCCAAACCATGAGCATCGATGAAGGGCAATCGACATGCATCGGTATTGGTGGCGACCCCGTCAACGGTACCGGATTCATCGAATGCCTCGCTGCGTTCCAAAACGATCCTCAAACTGAAGCGATCATCATGATCGGCGAAATCGGTGGCAATGCAGAGCAGGAAGCAGC
>DUKM01000094.1:10306-16565 GCA_013329255.1 Candidatus Poseidoniaceae archaeon
CCCGGAAAGCGAATGGGCCACGCCGGCGCAATCATCTCAGGTGGCAAAGGAACAGCGGAAGAGAAATTCGAAGCGTTCCGAGAAGCAGGTATTGCCTGCGCAATGGACCCTTCTGAACTCGGCAAAGTACTCTTGGAATCACTCAAGACTGCTGGCTTGCGATGAAGCCAATAACCTGCATCATAGAGCAGAATCCATGGCCAAAGTGCGGACCTTCGATACCGAAGTTTTGCAAGAGCACCATAAGCAAGCACCACATCTTGATTTGAGTTGGCTCACAAAGGCCTCTCGTCACCAATTTAGATGGCGATGCACAAACAACAGGTGGCATACCGCTCAACGCCAAATTCGCAGCGGCGAAGTGTTGGCCAAATGCACGAGCCAAAGCACACCTCAAGACATGTATGTCTCGACAAGTGCGTGGCTCAATCCAGTGAAGCTTCCACGGATTAAGGACACAACAGTACCGCATCCTGTCTTGATCGACCATTTGATTGTGTTCGACATCGACATCCCGCCGTTCTGTAGAGCGAACATGGAGAAGGCCAGAAAAGCGGCTGTAAGCCTCCTTGATTGGGTCGAAGAGGAATGTGATGTGGAAAGGATTCACATCGTTTTTTCCGGTAGTAAGGGGTTCCATTTGGTGTTCAAAGACAAGGACCGATCGTTATTCGGCATCCCAGACCCAAGGGAGCGAGAGACTGCCGTTCGAGAAGCCCGAAAGGCATTGCTGGCACGGGTTCTCGATGCTGGCCACCCCGTGGATGCTGGCATCACTGCAGACACGAGGCGCATCATACGCCTGCCTGGCTCTTTGCACGGATCAACCGGCTGGCAATGCACCATTCTTTCAGAAAGGCAACTCCGTTCCCCGTTCAAATCATGGATCAAGCATCTTCCTCGTCATGCCGCTGCCGTTCCAATGCCGCGCAAAGCGAAGTTGAAGAAAGTCAAATCAGGGAAAGGAAAAACCAAGCAGAAGCCAACTGAGGCCTCGCCTTATGCCTCGATCGAATTGAGCACTCATGTGACGGGCACCAAGGACAGGAACGCCATCGTCGCATGGTTACCACGTTCATGGGGCTCCATCGATAGCACTGTAAAGAAGGTACAAGAAATCATTGAGCAACACGCATTAGGTTCTGCATTGCTTTGGACCGATGGAAAAGCAGTTTTGATGATGATTCCTCGCGCTTACCCCCGGGTAAAGGCTGCAAAGATTTGCAGAAAAATCGGACTGCCTCGTACAGCTGAAGCGATGCTTGCTAACGATCATGATTGGGTTCGAGTTTCCGCTCGCCAATGGCAGGAGGATGGCTGGGACAAAGACATAGAACCTCTTTGCGTGCTTCAACAAACCGACATCAAAGAAGGTACTACACCATGGTCTGCTCCCCATTTGGTGATGGCAGAGCGGCTTGAACTCCCCTTGGATGTGGCTGAAGAAGCATGTTCAGGCTCAAAGGAACCTGCAATCCGTATTGTGAATCGATCCTAGCAGGTATACATTATATGCTACCCAAACCAGCGTAATTTGTTCCTAAGAGAGCCGAAAGGCGATGACCGAAAATCGATTCGATTGGAATTCACATCGGCTGTGGTGCATGGGAACAGCACCACAGCCACTTTTTAGTCAAAGAAGCAACGCTATGCAACTCGTGAGAGGCTGAAAGATTATGTGCTCAAGCGACTGTATCGGTTCATGGATTGGTGCTTTGGCTCTGTCGATTTGAAAATCGAGGGCGCAGGAGAGAACATCAGCGAGGGATTGAATTGAATATTTATGGCGCAATCATTTTTGTTATCTTCGCCGGTGGTTCAGGTCTCTTCGCGATCTTGGCGTTGACCAATGACGCCACTGCAATCACTACAGATGGAACTGTTATGGAAGGCACCACTTGGGACGAATACGAAGGAACCAGGGAAGAATGCGCAGAAATGGGCTACTACTATGACGAATATGGTGACGAATACCAAGAGTGTGACCGATATGAGACAATTACCTACTACAAGTGCAGCTCAGGCGTTGATTTCAGTTACACGCTCGCAGACGATCCAAATGGAACACTCATTGCAAAGGAAGAAACAATCGGTTGGCTTGAGAGTCCCTCTTCATGCTTAAACGACATTAAATCAGTGTATGCAGTGAATCAAACTGTCACTGTGCACTACCTTTCAACCAACCCTGAGGACGGTTCATTGACCGAACATTTCCCTCCTGGAGTGGGGTATTTTTGCTGCTCCTTGTGCTTCGGCCTGCTTGCAATTCCTGCACTCGTGCTCATGCTAACGAAGAGAGGCCCAAGCGTGGGGGTCAAAACAGGTGGCATGCTTGCCGGCATGCGCCCTCAACGGGTCCCAATCACAACGCCAACCGATTCGAACACAATGGGGGCTCAACCGATGTATGAATATCCCAACCCCCAGAGCACTGGCCAAAACAACCAATCCGGTGGCATGCGAGGCGGCGGAATGGGCGCTGGTGGAATGATGATGATGGCCTCTGGTGCGGCTGGAGGAGCAGCATACAATCCCAGCACGCACCAAGCACAAGCCGTTCACGGAGGAAGTGCATCGCCAGGTCAGCTACCAATTATTTCCGAACAGTTTAGACAAAATATCCAAAGTATTGGAGAGAATTCCTATCTTGAAGGAATGTGTGCTCAAACAGGTAAACCTGTTGATGGCAAGTGGGCGAAATGGACGCTGGAATCTGTCCAAGAAATAGATGGATTGTATTGGATCGTCGCGTCCTCAAAGAACACTCAAGTCTCCAATATGGACAACAGAGCGAGATTTGTATTATCCGGAACCACCCATGATGACCTCATCGAAGGGCATGCGTGGAATGACGGGAAATGGACACCTCATTTTAGCACTGGAAAGCGAAATGGGATGGTTTTCGACCCGCAAAACCCGCCTAATCCGGTGCCGTCAGCGGCCCCGGTTGCAGGGGGCATGGCAGCTTCAAATGCCAATACACAGACTCAAGATGGTCGCAGGAAGCGGTATTCTCCTTCCAAAATGCGAGGCTATGATCGAATCATCAATCAACTGAGATTGAAGGACCAAACCCTTTCAAGCCAAGGAGAAGCGATTCAAAGGATCATGGAATCAAACATGATGGACGCAAAAACGGCTACACAATTTGTCACGTCACCTTACGTCCTCAAAGCACTCGGTCTTGCTGGAGCAGCAGGAGCTGGAGCAGCCATTGGCGCTGGTGTAAACCAAGCATCCCAAACGTCTGAATCGAGGTTGGAAAGCATGAAGAAAGAAGCAGCTGCTTTCTTTGACTCTGCGAAACCCAAGGTGAACACCACGCCCTCTCGACCAGTGGCCAAAGGCGAATCTGATCAGTGCCAGCACCCTTCATGCAGCACTTCGGTAAGTGCCTTTGATTTCCGTTGCTTTGATTGCCGCAGACGCTTCTGTTCGGCGCATAAGGGCACGACATTCCAGTGCGCCGATTGTGCAGATTGAAATCACTCATACACTGACTTTTGATGAAGCCCGATGCGAGGCTCTAATCCCTGAAGTTGTGCGCTTTCGACCAACTTCTTACCGCTCCCACTTCGAACATAGGTCACTTCCCCTGGACTCACGTAATGATTCCAATGCCGTTGATACACCGCTGCTCGTTCTTTGCTTGATGCAAGGCATGCAGGTACTGCATGGTACATCATGACTGAAACACGCTGCTTTCGCAAGTAGACAGCCAACACCTCAGGCATCAATTTTGAGAGCCATGTGTCATCAAAAAACTTTGATGAACGCTCAACCACATACCTTGGCTTATCAAGAGGGCCAAGCGCTTGAGAAAGGGCTATGCTGAACGTTTCCGCTTCATCCGGTGTTGAGTTCTTTAGATGATAGCGAATCCAACCACCTCCACGGTCGCCCCCTGATGGACGGGCTACATGCGTCATCTCGCCCAGTTCCCTCAGAGATTCAACGATCGCATTTGCAATGGCTTGCGTCAAGGACGCGTCGGTCCAGATCTGCTTTTCTACACCAAATTGGAAACCAGAGGAAAATCCAGACGCAGGTTTAGCCTCGACGGCAGGTTTGGCTTCAATGCCAAAGGATTCACCAATCCCCCATAAATCACGAGTATGCGCTCTACTTTTAGCGCGGCGTATCATTTCTTCATTGAACAAGCCCATGCCTTCACTGATCCCCTCTGGGCGTACATCATTGAACGCTGCATGGACATGGCCTACTCCTTTTTCGATGGCACCATCGTCGCACACTCCATACAGTTGCTTGTGCTTTTGTTTGAACCGCTGATAATCGTCGAAACCTTTGGTGAATTCATCTGCAACACAAATGATATCCCAGTTGTTGGCAACCTTCTCTTTCCATTCCTTGTCCAAACGGATGGAGCGCCCTCTCAATTGATTGATGCTCATGCTCGTGGTCACGGTGGTCATATCGACGAGGACGTTGATTCTAGAAGCATCCCATCCTTCCCCTAAGAGCCCTCGAGTTCCAACCAAGCAACGGGTAAAGCCTTCTTGGAAAAATTCGGTGATCATCAGTGAATAATACCGTGGGACCCAATGCCTACCGCGGCCATGAATCTCATGATAACCATCGTGTTCTTCAACGGAAAAAGAAATTTTCAATTCACGCTCTTTGGCCCAAGCAGTTGCGCGTTCCAAGAAACGAACGGACAAATCATCGTCGACAAGGACGGTGCTTCCCGTCATCAGAATCGGGTCAAGATGATCGCCGGCTTGGTGCTTTACGAGGGAGCGAAACACCGCAACAGCGCCACCGGCTTCCTTATCCAAGACACCCTCAACGAGGGCCGTAGCGGAAGTTTTCTCGAAATCAGTCACCACAACCGCCCGAATCGAAGGGCCAAGAGTTTGCATTTCAGCGGTGATGATTTCATTCAACGCATCAACTTTTGAGGAAGCATAGGCCATCACTCTGCCAACTGGTGATGCGCAAGGGCGTGACCCCGTTTCAGTGATTTGAACGCCGAGCATACGCAATCGATCAATAACGGATTTGGAAAGCTCGTGATCTTTCTTGTGCTTGGATAAACGAAGTCCATAACGAACATAGCGATCAAGAACCGAACGGAGCATGCTCATTCTCGACCAAGATTCATCGTGTATTTGCATAGGAATAGGTGGAACGTCTGATGGCAATTTATGGTTGTGTGTCGCAAGGTAACGGCGAGCATTGTCTGCATAAACCTCATTCTTAGTTTGGAATTTCGTCCATGATAGCGATTCGCCGCGATGGTTCTTTCGATCTTTCAAACTGCCATACACCCATTCATCAAGCGATGGTATTCGCTCGGGGTTTTGCTCAGCATCAGGGGTTCGCAAATCATTGAGCAAGTCTTCAAATTCGTCATCAACGCTAGCGATGTACTGAAGTTCATGGGCCGCCGGCCGAACGAAATAACACAAGTCCTGGTAGGGGGCGAGGTTTTCCTGACGGACGAGAGCTGGAACTGGAACTTCGTAATCGACTGGCCCAAAAAATTCTTCATACCGTTCGGAATCAGAGTTGCTAATTGAGTCGGTATCAGGAGGCGTGGCTGTTAAACCAAGAACAACCGGATCATCAAAGAACTCCCTTACCTCTGACAAAATCCTACCCCAATGATGCATGAGGTGGTGGCACTCATCCAAGATGATCAGCCCAATTCCTACCTCCTTTAGCCTCATTAAATTGGCCTTAGCACTTTCATGAAGGGTCCACATGGCGTTGCCGTTTTTTGCAAAGTCGTCACGTACTTTTTTCCGATAGGTGCTTAGCCTTGATTTGTAATATTTGGAATTGGATTCTGCGAGGCTGGACTGCCAAGCATGAGCGGACTCCCGATCATCGGCTTGCCCGTCAGCCATCAATTTCTCAGCCCATAATTCAATGGCAACCTGATCTAAATCTTCACCGCCCTTTCTCGGCATCGTGACCGATTGGTAGGTCAATGAAGTCAATAAGCCAGGATTTTTTGGATCGGTGCTGATTAAGTCTTCTTTTCCATCAAGATCAAACAAAGAGGTTCTGGCCGCCCACTGGGCCTGTATGGCAGAATTTGGTGACAGGACAAGAGCGGGCTTACGAACGAGATCTGACCACACATAGAGTCCAAGAATAGTTTTTCCAGAACCAGGAGGAGCAACCACATGCAACCGCTTTTCCCCGCGGTCCAATTGAGGTTTGATGATTGAGGTGGCTTCCTGTTGTGAAGGCCGGAGGGTGCCGTCGAACCGAATGTTTCCGAAATCAAGCG
>DUKM01000120.1 GCA_013329255.1 Candidatus Poseidoniaceae archaeon
GTTGATGATGACGACGAACACGACGATTTGTTCGGAACCATGGAAGATGAAGAAGACGACCTCTTCGGTGCAGCAGACGAACCTGCAGATGAAGCAACAGAAAGCGACGAAGACGACCTCTTCGGCGATGACGACGATGATGACGACGATTTGTTTGGCGACGCTGACGGCGAAGAAACCGAAACCGCCTCCGAAGAGTCATCTGAGGAATCAACAGAAGAAGAAGCCGCAGAAACAACTCCAGAAGAACCATTTGTCGCTGTTGAAGAATACCCATCTGAAGACGATGGCTCCGATGATGACGATGGCGAAGAGGATCTTGAAGACCTCTTTGGTTGAACCAATGCTATGTGCCGTGCATTCCCAAAGGTGATGTCATGGCAAAGGACAATTGGGACGAACTTCACAACAACAAGCACAATCGCTTCAACCGTAGGAGTCGCAAGAAGAAGGGCGGTTCCAAATCGAAATCTCGCAATCTCGATGACGAATACGCCGAGTCTGAAGAAGACAAGTTCCTCAGCACCCTCGCATCAAAGCAAAGCACCTACGGGTGGATGAAGGAAGACCGTCACAAGCGAATGTTTCGCGACATTGAAAGTAAAATTCAAGGTGCGATGGGCACGGGAACTTTCGATTGGGTTGACCGCAGGGTCTTCGACCAGGTGTTTGACCGATTGACCTTGATGTCCTTGTACAAGCTCATGAAAACGGGGGTTCTCGATACGCTGGATTATCCAATTGCCCGTGGCAAAGAAGCGCACGTGTTCCACGGGACCGACATCGATGGCAAAGAAGTGGCAGTCAAAATCTTCCATACCTCCAATGCCGTGTTCAAAAACCTCGTTCAGTACATCGAAGGGGATCCACGGTTTGGAGGCCTCCGGCGCAGGCACCGGGATTTGGTGGACATTTGGGTGCGAAAAGAACACAGGAACCTCTCTCGTTTGGCTCGCTGGGGCTTGAACGTTCCAAAGCCACTCGGTATTCACAAGAACGTCTTGGTCATGGAATACCTGGGCCACGCTACAGGCTCCTCGCCAAAGTTACGGGAAGTCCACATCGAAGAGCCTGAACCTGTGTTTGAAGACCTGCTCAATTTCTTGGCTGTGGCTTGGCAAAAAAGCAACCTTGTTCACGGTGACTTTTCACCGTTCAACATCCTTTGGCATCGCGAACGAGCAATTGTCATCGATGTCGGTCAAGCTGTCGTTCAAGGCCATCCCAAAGCAGAAGAGTTCCTTGTTCGGGACGTCACTCGTCTCGTTGAATGGGCCAATAAGAACGGCATTGAAGTGACCTTGGCTGAGGCCATGTACGAGGTGTTGAACATGAACCTCGATCACGTCAAGCAGATTGAGTTTGATGATGAAGAAGAGTGATCACTCTTCTTCCCATTGGACTTGCTCATCTTCCGCCAAGATCATCATGGCTTCGACGGCTTCTGTGTCTTCTGGGTTCACTTGTGAGGCCTTCATCCGCCGTCCTCTGCGTTGAGATACATCAGCAAGACCTGGGACCAGGTTTTCGAATCCGCCAGCGGCTGGAGCCGGTTCGTGTTTGATTTCGATGGTGTCCAGACTGCGGTTGGTCAAACGAGAGCGTCGTCGGTCCCGTTCGAGGAAGTTCAACACCGTTCCGTGTTCAGCGCCACCAGCCAGCATTTCGATGGCTTGACGAGCTGCAGAGAGGCCTTCTTCTTCGCCGACCAGAACAACCGTGGAATTGTAAATGGTGATTTGCGTGTCGGTGAGGCCTTCAATCAATTTGCGTATTTTTCCTTGGCTACCGATGATTCTTGCACGGATTCGCCGTTGCTGGTTTGATCGCTTGCCAACAAATGAGCGAATGTCGACGAGTTCGAAAAAGTGGTCGTCCTCAAGCAAGCGAATGGCTGCCTTTGGAGCCATGCCTCTGCCGATGGCCTTGATGACATCTGGGAGCTTCATCGCCTTGACAGGGTCGTATGTGCCCGGCTCGCCCCAAACCACTTCGACATCACCGGTTTCAGAATCGATGTTGAATGAGGTGCATCCTGCAGCGTAGCGCAAGGACTTCGCAGTCGCCCCTTTCGCTCCGATAAGCACCGCGATGCGGTCCATTGGGACACGAGGTAAAGGTTGTCGCATGGATGACGGTGCGGCCGACCTCTTTTCAAAGTCTTGTACGGCGCTGGAAGACGCCAATAGCCCCACCGATGAACAGAAGCAAGAGCAGGGAAGGTGCAAATGAAGGAACCAATCCAGGTGAACCAATCGATGCTCCAGTGACAACCAAGTGGTTGTTGTTGTTGCTTTCATCGTACTCATCGATGACGTTCAGGTAATCGATTACAAGCCGCAAATCATACTGGCCAGTTTGAGGAACGGTGTAATTCCAAATGAGGGTCTCAGTGCTGTCAGCGAGGGTTCCCGAAGGCAACGTTCTGGCTTCCATTATGGTCCAACTTACGGAAGCAGTTCGATCCGCTGGGGCTGACTCGAGCCGCACGACAATGCTGCCACCGTAGTCTTGATTGCTCTCAAGTACGCTTGTGATGGTGACGTTCCCGGAGTTTTCTCCCGGGCGGACGATCAGGCGGTCGAGGTTGGTTTGGGAGAGGTTCCATGACAAATCGAGGCCTGGAAGTATTTGGAAGGAACTCGGGTTGGAAGCGTATTCATTTCCTGCTTGGTCGACAACAACCGCTCGGAACATCAAATGCTGCCGGGACTTAGTAGCCCAGTTGGAGAGTGCTACTGTGGCGTCCAAGCCCGTTACGCCAAAGTCCAGCCAGCGTCCGGACAAATCAGGTGTCTGACCCACGCCGTTGGAATCGAATCCATACTGCATGTAGGAGGCGGTGAGGTCGAGTCCAGAGCCATCATCTTGGGCGTTGAAACTCACGTTTGCGGGGCCAACTCGGCTGGTTGTCAGTTCATCGACGACCCATCCGCTTGCTTCAGGTGCAGTTTGGTCGACTCGAATGGTGACTGGAGAGGTTGGGCCCGTGTTGCCAGCTCTGTCAATCGAGCGGAACAGAACGGTATGGTTTCCTTCCGTGAACTCAAAGGTTGTTGAATCGGTTGTAACGGTCGACCAAGTCGTGCTATCGGTGCTGAACTGGCAAGATGCGACACCGCTGCCCTGCCCGTCATCGGCTGCCGTGATCAAGCCCGTTACGGTCACTGTGCCGCTGTTCTGCCAATCATTGCCCGAGCCAACCGTGATCGTTCCGAGGCTTGGACCCGTACGGTCAATACCAATGAACATCGTTTCGCTGGAAGAGAGCCCAGAATCATCGTGGATGGTGAGGCGCGGGTTGTAAGTGCCTTCGTTCATGGCGCCGCTGGCCCAGTCCCAGCCGTAGTTTAGGGATGAAGGTCCGTCGTTGGTTGGGGCTCCAGGTCCTGGTGCATTGGCAAGCGTTGCGTAACTCAAGTCGTCATCGCTTGCGCCCCAGCGGAAGGCAATCGCTTCGTCAGCGTCAATGCTGAACCACGCTCTGTCGTTTGCTGAGTCCCCGCTGCCAACATCTGCGTTGAGTGCGGTGAAGATTGTAATCAGTGGTACTTGGTTTGCGATTGAAAAGGCGTCTGAAGTCACAACAACGCTCTCGTTGACGTCATCATCCCAGGCCGTTGCTCGGAGGTTGTAGGAGCCGTTTGCATGTGCGGTGGAATCGAAGTATGTCAACCATGGAACGCTCGTCAAGTTCGTGAGGCTGGACCAAGAAGTTCCATCAGCAGACAATTCAACCAGAATCGAGGAAACGTTTGCATCCCCGCTGAGTGAGAACGTCAAGAGGTACTGTCCGGTGATCGAATCGCCTGTAGATGGCCCGTTTGAAAAGCTCATCTGCAGGTTTGATGAAGCCGACATGGCCGTGTTTTCCTGCAAGTCGGTCGAAGCAACATTGTCGGCGCTCCATAGAGGCGCAGCCACCATACCCAACAGAAGAAGCACGAGCAACGATGTGACCGCCGTCCTTCCCATGACCCCTTGACGGGTGAGGTTGTCCTTCAATGCTCCCCTGTACCTGCTGTTCTAAGCCGTAGATTAACGCCTCTTTGGGAGGTTCCATTCGCCGAGGTATGGCGCATACTGGCAGATGCGCAAGGCGCCTCATCCATGCGATTTTTTGGGTGAGTTTGAGATGGGTTCAAGTGCTTTGCAGGGCGTCCATCTTTTGTATGGCGAACTCATGGAAGGCACTTGCTGCAATTCTCTTGCTCGGATTGGCCACCTTGCCCCTCAATGTAAGCGCAATTGAGGTGGGCGATATTCAGGCCTCCTCCTCAGGGGTTTCGTTTTCCCCATCCGCTCCTAAAGCAGGGGACACGGTCGAGATTTCCCTCTCTATTTACAACAGCGGGGAGAGTTTTGCTAACGATGTTGAATACACTTTTTACCGCACAGCTCTCGGTTCGGATAACATCATCGAACAGGGTCGAATCGACATCGATTCAGGAGCAGTCGAACAAGTTTCGACTCAGTGGATCAACGTCGGTGAAGGTGAAAACGAAGTTGTGATTCAGATTGAACACCCCCGTGACTCTGGAATCATGGCTGATTTCTATGTGCCATTCACCGTAACCGGCCTTCCTAACCTCAAAGTAACAACGCTTGAGGTTTCACCCTCGACAGGTATTTTCGCCGGCGATACGGTCACCCTTTCCGCACTCGTTCGAAACACGGGCAGCGAACCGGCTGCGGCCAGTACCCTCCATGTGGACCTGCCTGGTAATGAAAATCAAGACCTCGCCACGCCGGAGTTGGCCGCAGAAAACTCTGCATGGGTCAACACGACCTTCATCGCACCATCAAGCGGGACTCATACCATTTATGCGACTCCAGACTATCAGTCGGTCGTCGAAGAGTCTTCGGAAGTGAACAAGGAAAAGACCGTCGAGTTCCTTGTTGAAACTCGAATGGATGTCTATCACCAAGGTGAAATGACGGTTGAAATCGAAGAAGGGGCCCTCGAAGGCCCATGGGTCGTCACGGGGCGCCTCGCCCGAACCAACGGTAGCGGAACCTCAGAAGTTCCAATGTGGCTTGAAATCCCAGATGAAAACGGCGGAAAAGTCACCTCTGCTCCCTTCACGGTCACCCTTACCGGAGAAGGCTATGCTGAGAAAGAATGGACGCACACGTTGACATCGAGTGACCTCAGTTCCCTTTCAGTTGGCCAACACCAAGTCACTGCACAAATCGATCCGTTCGGCAATGCCGCGTTCATTCAAGAATCCCAAGACAACGATCGAATAACCACCTCGCTGTCGATTTTCCCAATCCCGGACGTCTTTGTTGACCCGATTGCGATCGCTTCAAGCCCGTCGGTAAATTCTGGGGACAAAGTGACCTGGCGCGTCAGCATGAGCAACAACGGGGACATCGAAGTATCCGGTAAACTGCACTATACTTGGGAAGGCACCGAAGCCACCTCCCCCGTGATTTACCTTGATCCCGGCCAAAGCAGAACTTGGGAAACGGAACTGACCACCTCCCTTGGCGCGCACCAAGCAACCTTTGTTGCAGGTTGGGTACCGTTGGCTGGCAGTTGGGATTCAAACCCACTCAACAGCGAAGCAAATGGCATTGTTGTTGTTGAGGCTGAACTGCGCCTCGAATGGCGGCTTTCCTCATTCAGCATTGTTGATGCCAACGCTGAACCAGCTTCTTCCCCACTTGATGCGGGTGAGACATACACCCTCGCCATCGACCTCTCAAGCACCGAAACAGGAAGCCTGACCTTCGATTGTCTCGATGGCAACAACGAGATGTTGGCCAACCTGAGTGCATCGGTTGATACCCGTGGCGATCGCGTCTCTTTGACGTGCGATTTCGTTGCTTATGCCCCGATTTCCACCGTTCGCCTTGTCCCATCCGACCCAACGGTCACCTCAACCTTCACTCGAACCTTCACCACCGTGCTCACCGATGATGCCATCGATGACCTATCCGACAATGCAGAAATGGGCACACTAAGCCTGATTGGTTTGGGCGTTCTTGTCCTTCTCGGAGTCTTGGTCGTCGCCATTTTGATGACCCGAGACCGGGAGGAAGAAGTCGAGCGCGACATCTTTGATTACTGCCCTTCATGCGATGGGGAACTTGAGGGTGATGAAGATCGCTGCCCTCACTGTGCATTCAACCTCAAGAAAGCTCGAAAGCAATTCCACGACTGTGACGAATGCGGTGAATCAATCCCTGATTTGCTCGATAACTGCGTCTACTGCGGAGCCGACCAAGACGTCGCCTCCTACTTCGAACAACGCACGCGAAGGGAGCCATCGGTCAAGGAAACAGTGTCCTTACCTGATCCCGAAGAAAACGAGGAGGAAATCGTCACGGGAACTGAAGACTTCGCCCAAGCTGTCAAAGAGTTTGGATACGATGAAGACAACCTCGAAGAAGAGTGGGATAAGAACATCGTCAGTGCAGAAGCAGAGGTTGAAGCGGCTTACGATCGACGCAACGCCGAAGAAGTTGAGCGCGAGAACATGACTGAAGAAGAACTCGAAGCCTATGACAACACGGTTACAACCACGCTCAAGAGCATGGACGAACTTGGCGAGGACGGAGTGGACATCGACGCCATTCTGAAATCCAAGGGTGAAGTTATCTCGCTCAAAGATGAGGGCGATGATGGTTCTACACTCAGCGCCAGCGATGCAAAGATTCGCGGTCGCTTGTTTGAAATTACAGGCGAGGATGGCATCATGCCTGGTGACAAGGTGCATGTTGGTATGCAATTGACCGACAACGCCCTTGCAGGCAATGAAGTGGCTGATGCAACAAGCGATTTCACGATGACCGAGGAAGAAGAAAAGCCGTTGACGGCCGACAACCCTGAGGCGTCGAAGCCAAAGCAATCCCGTCGCCGCGCTCCTCGCCGTAAGACTGCAGAAGAAGCAGCACCGGCGATGTCTGAATGTGGTGCTTGTGGCGCTGACTTGGCTATGGACGCCAAGGAATGTGGCACGTGTGGTGCGAAGTTCGAGTGATCCTTTGGAAGAGGGCGCCCGTCGGCTTTCATAGGGTACGTCACAGCTTTCGCTCGGCAGGTCCATACGTCATTCGGGCAAGGTAAGCCATGGCTTCTGCATCTTCAACCCCTCGGCAGAACCTGCATTGAATTGATATGCGAGACGCGGCTGGCCTAAACGATGAAGCGGTACCTTCTCCCTCTGGCGTTGGTTCTTACCGTGATGCTTTCAAGCACGTCAGGATGCATGGGCTTGATTCAAGCCCGTGAGAGCCTTGAGGCCATGCGCGGTGAAGCCACTTCTTCAGTGACCGTTGAGAGCATTAGCCTCAGCCACGTCTTTGATTCAGTCGAGATTGAGCCTTACATTAATTCTTCTTCCATCGAGGTCGGTGCCGATTCGACTGAGTTGATCATTTACCGCAAGGTCACCATCACGGGGACCGACAGCATTGCTTGCTTTGATGGCGGGATCACTCGCTACGTGAGGGCGACCCTTGTCGACCCGAGTGGAAACACCGTTTGGGAATTGGATGAATGTGAAGATGTTCAACCAATTACAGTCACCATCACCCCAGACCCAAGGCTCCCAATCGGAACGTGGACCCTCTCTGTTGAAGCCCGAGGTCTTGGTATTCCTGGAACGGCAGCTCAAGACACGTTTACCATAACCGTCAGTGTCCAAAACACATGCACCATCTATCCACCAAGTGAAATCTGTGGATGAAGTCACACCAGTGATTCACTGCATGCGTAGCGACGAGAGCAGTTTCTGCACTTGCCAGGTCGATCGTGATTGCGTTTGGCACCACCTTCAACCATCAAACGCTGAATTTCAGTGATACCGTTCAAGAGGTCTTGCTTGGCACCAGCCGTCCAATCAATTTGGTGGAGGTTTTCCTGACCGTAACGGATCACTCCGTAGGGTGAAACTTTCTTTGTGCTGACTTCGACGAGGTGCAAGTAAGCCAAGAGTTGCATACGATGTGACGGATGTGGTGATCGTGGTACTTTGCCAGTCTTTTGTTCGACTGGAATGAACTCTCCGTCAACGATGACGATTTGATCTGGTCTTCCACGGAGCCCAGTGACCTCGTCAATCAGGAGATTGGTCGAAGCGTCATCATCCGAGTAAGCGACCTCAGCATCCGAATCCAAGTCCACCTTTTTCCGAACCATCGTAAGAGCGTTTTCAGAAAGCAGAACTCGCTGCAGTTGCCAAGAGGCAGCAAGCGTCCACCCCATTGCGGTGAGGAATAAAATGAAAGTGGCTTGAGAACGGTTATCGGCACCAGCAAGCGCAATTGCGTGCAACACCAGAACGATGGCACCAAGGAATAAGGAAACTTCCGTTCGCCCTGCTTCAAACCAACCACCGATGAAGTTTTGATGTTCAAACACCGGTTTTATTTCTTCATGCTCTCGAATAATTCGGGTTCGGGTTTGGGACACAGTTTCATTCCACCCCAACCAATTGCGCCATGGCAAGTACGTCGCTATTAACCCCGCAATCAGCAGCATGAGAGCCCACAACGTGAGGTAACGAGCAAAATCGAGAGGCGTGCGGAGCACATCGTCGATGTAAGCGAAAGCAATCCCGTCGATGATGAAGGCAATCGTTACTGAAAACCACCATGTCCAAATGGTGGTCGCCCGTCGAACCTCGGATTTCTTTTCCTTGAAGGACTCCATTTGCTTGTTGATTTCTGCGTGTTTTTTGACGCCGGCCTCAATGGCCTTGCCTTGGCCAGAAATCCCCTCTCGGGACAGCGCCCATGACAACGGGCAATATTCGTGGCGTTCCAAGTCGCTTGCGCTGAGGTTGAGCGCGTTGTTGTTTTCGTCCCTCCAAATCTCATCATTGTGCAAAATGGCTTCATAGGACCCGATTTCGGGAGGTTTTGAGACCAATGAATCCTCCGCCATGAACCTCATTCGGGCGCCTTAGACTTGAGTTCTTCCATGATGTGAGTCGCTAATTTCAGTCCATTTCCCGCATGGGCTTGGTTGCATTCGCTACGAAGCGGTTTAATATAGGGTTCAAGTCGGGCGATTGCTGAGGTTTTGCAATGTCCGAAGAAACTACCTTACTCGTGCCCTTTGAATCCTATGAGGAAAACGCGGTGAACATCGGTACTCAACAAAAGAGTGCAGATATGGCCCGTTTTATTGAAACCGTTCGCGAAGACGGTCTTTACCTCCTCGACGTCAACATGACCGACGCTCGAATTCGCTCCATCGCAGAATTCCTCAACCGGTATGATTCCCCTCGAATCATGGTTGTTTCCGCACGGCAATACGGACAACGCCCAGCCCGCAAGTTTGCAGAAGCAATCGGCGCAAATGCAGCCGTTGGCCGTTTCATTCCTGGATCCTTGACCAATCCGGTCTTGCGTTCGTATGTGGAACCTGACGTCCTGTTTGTCACTGACCCAGCCGCTGACCAACAAGCACTTCGAGAAGCCGTCAACTCTGGCTTGCCAATCGTCGGCATCGTCGACGCCAACAACAACCTTCGCAACGTCGATGTGGCGCTCCCTGCAAACAACAAGGGCCGACGCTCACTCGCTCTGATCTACTGGCTCTTGGCCCGTGAAGTGCTCAAGGCTCGTGAAGCAACCACCGACGAGGACTGGGCAGCAGCTCAAGACCTCGAAGACTGGCAATCCACCTTCTGAGCAGGCTCACTCAGCGGGTTTTCCCGCTAAGAATGAACTGATGCCATCTGCGAATGCCTCGGGTGTTGGCGCACCATGCATGATGTTTCGAATTTTCTTCGCCCCAGGCAGTCCTTTTGTGAACGCCACAGCATGACGTTGCATCCAACGAGGTTGCAGCCCCGTCGTGTGATTTGAAAATTCGATGTACTTGTCCCAGCACCAACGCCGTGCAGCGAAGGACTGGCTTGTCACAGACCGTTCATACCATGCCTCAGCGTTGGCTTTGATCCAAGGCAGATCCTCTTCTTCCATCCAACCAAGCCCGACTTTTATTTCGCCAAACACAGAAGGGCGGCCGATAGCGCCTCGTCCAACCATCAATCCAGCCGCACCTGTTACCTCCAGACAATCCCTAGCGCTCGCAGCATCAACCACATCACCGTTGGCAACGACAGGCACCTCGACGCCGTCGACGATGGCTTTGATCGAATTCCAGTCCGCGTCACCCGAATATCGCTGACGAAGGGTTCGGCCGTGAACACACAGGCGCGAGGTTCCAATGTCCTCAAGGGACTTACAAATTTCAAGAGCGTTGTTTGCACCTTGTCCCGTTCCAAGCCTCATTTTGGCAGTGACGGGAACATCAATCCGTTCAATGATTCCATCAACCATGGCCACGAGGTTGTCAGGTTCGCCCATCAGCGCTGCTCCTGCACAGATTTTGGTGACCTTTGGCGCTGGGCAACCAAAGTTGAGGTCGATGATGTCCGCTGTTGGAGCAAGCATCTCTGCTGCGGTTGCCATGTCGCCCGGATCGCCTCCAAAAATTTGAGGGATGAATGGTATTTCTGTAGCATGGGATTCCATTTTCCGCCAAGACACCGCCGCTTCTCTGCTCAATGCGGTGCTGTTGGTGAATTCAGTGATGGTCACATCGGCTCCACAGGCCTTCGCTAACAGTCTGAATGGCAAATCGGAAACGCCTGCCATTGGAGCCAAAAACAACGGCCGTGGTTCACCATCCCACGGGCCAGGTTTCGGTGCAATGTGCTGTGGCATTGTTGTTCACCTCATGCATCGATTTGTTCCAAGAGTTCGCCAACCCTTCGCATCCTACGGAGCACGCGGTCAAGGCGATCGATGACCTGTTGCGCAACGTCTTGAGGGCGTTCGCCTGACATTCGATGGCCCATTGGAAGTCGACCACCCAGGAGGTTTAACAGCAACATTTGTTCAGTTGCATCGACTTGCTTCAAGGCATCATCCACATCCTCTACGGTGAGTTTTCCTTTCTTCAATTGCTTCAAAAGAGCCGACTGTTGCTTGGTGTTCAACAGCCTTTGGAACCCTCCCTTCTTGAGCATCCAATCTTCGCCCCTTCGTTGATGCTGTGCAATCATTGCCGCCCATAGAGCAACACCGAGGCGGTCGATTCGAGCGACTCGCTCAACAACCCCACTCGCTCGGAACCGTTCGAGGATCCTTCCAAGTCTTGCTTTGGGCCCGTCGATCAGTTCCGCTGCTTCATCCAATGAAAGCGGGGCGTCTCGAGTAAGCAGCAGTTCAAACAATTGAACCGATATTGAGGACGCATGAGCTTCCTTGCCGGGGCGTTCACCGAGCAGACCAAAATCCCCCATCCATTGTGAGAGTTCACT
>DUKM01000124.1:0-4041 GCA_013329255.1 Candidatus Poseidoniaceae archaeon
AGCATTGAATCATCGATAAGGCCCTGGAAAATATTGAGACCGCCAGCCTTGATTTCGGGAGATGAAAGGGTTTTGATTTCATACTCGTCTTCATTTGGCAAGCCGTCAAAGTTGTAATCGCTGCATCCAATAGCGGTGCTTGCTTTGCATCCAATCCAATAATGCAGGGAGATTTGATTCGGAGGGTCGACTGAATCTTGAACGAGAACGCTCAAGGATTGACCACCTGGTGCAGGTGGGCCTGCGTGGCGTTCTTCACCATCACCCGGCGTAGAGGAGAGAACCAGAGGGGAATTACCGTCAAGGATCAATCGAACCGTGTTGTAACCTGGATTTGCGTAGGTTGAACCATTTGGTAGATCCGCTGCAATAACGTAGAACACCATACCGCCTGGAGCGGATTCCAAAGGCGAAGTAAACGTGATGTTGTATTCACCAAACGCAGGATTTTGTTCCGTAGCGAGCACGGTTGGTTCACCGATTGGATCGCCATCGTACGTGACGTTTTGACCAATGATGGTGAGGTTAAATTGACCCGCAAGCGGGGACAGTTGAGAATCTTGGAAGTGAATGCCACCGGTGAAGGTAAGGTTAAACCCACCGCGAACCCAATCGAGGTTGTACAGTTCTCTTCCAGTTTCTTCATACACTCGAACGCCATCCAATTGGATGTCATTCTCCACAACGAGATCAAGCGAGGAGGTTTGCCAAGCGCTGACGGCCAATCCCAAGTCATCCTCGACCGAAATCAATGCTTCAGTGCCAGATTCATCATCCCAACTCCAATCGATGCTCATCGGCATTCGAATGGACACGACATCGGATGCGTCTGTGGTCGAAGTGCAGTTGGCTGCATCAAACATGACGATGCCATCGCCATCGCTGATGACGGTGCACACATCACCACGTTCCCAGCTAAACGCTGGATTTTCACCGTAGGAATTGTTGATTGCCACCAAGGCGTCAGTGACATAGTCGACATCATCTCCGGGCGCAACCTTAGTGATCAGGTTGCGAGAGACGCCATCAGGAGCAACGAGACCACCTTCAAGCGAGGCATCAACAGCCCGAGTTTGCATTTTGTATGCAATGTCAATATTGGAAATCTTCACCCGTCCAGAACTTGCTGCCTTGACTGCAATTGGGATGAGGACATCGCCATCGCCGTTTTCTGGGACGGCAGCATTGAACGCAGCGATCAGGGTTGGAGCGTACTTCACATCAACAGAAACAACTGAGTTGTCGCTTGCTTCAACAGCGGATTCGTTGAGGAACAACAACGATTCCCAATCCCACACCAGATCGTTACCAACATCGAGACGGGGTCGGTCTGGGTAGCCTTCTTCGTACTCAAGGAGCATTGAATCGATGGTTGGTGTGACGCTAGGGTCGTTGGTGGACATGCTAACGGCGTACCTTACAGTTGAACCTGCTTCGTCCGCTGCAAAACTCACTTCTTGGCCGTTGACAGCCGGCAACCAGGTGGAACCGTTGTCGTTGGATACTTGAATTTGGAGCGAGGTGCCGGTAGGCTCCGTTGCCACCCATTGTGGCCGAACTTTACCGACTTTGGTCCCTGCAGTGAACGGGTCTGAAGTCCATGAACCACTCGCTACATACGAGGTCGCCATTTCTACATCAACCCACCACGAAACTGCGGTCGAACCGATTAACTGTGCTTTCCAGACTAAATCTTGGCCGGGATAAGCAAAATGGATGGTTTCGTTCGAGGTGACAGATTCCCAGTGTGTGCCGTTGTCAGCTGAGATCCAGTAATCCACTCGGTCACCGGTTGAGGCGGCTGACCAGTACGTTTGCATGTTGGCGGCTACGATGTTTTCGGCCGCAGAAGTCACAGGACCAAACCACGTAGTGGTCCCTGGGGCAGGGGTCGTTTTGTACTGCCAGCCAGTTCCGTATTCTCGGTAATACAACGTCGAAGAAGACCATGTGGAGTAGCCACAATCAACGGTCACGAAGCGGTTACCGTCGAATTGAAGCCCGTACCCGAGCGCTGAAACCAATCGGGTGCCGAGTTGTGGAACCAGTGAACTAGAGGATCCTGAAATGGACCACGCTTCGAGTTGATCCTTGTCAGTGCTGCCAGATGTACCTTTTTGGCATCGCATGAAGAAAGTCGTGTTGTTCATTTCCAATCCACGCACTTGTTGGCCAGTTTTACCGCACTCGAACGAGGTCCCCGAAGAGGAGGAGTAGGAATACATGTTGGAGCCACGGGTGTATTGTCCATCTGCCTCGTCGGAGAAGGTGTAGGGGACAATTCGACGTTGAGTGTTGTGGACAATCCAAACTTCGTCGGTTGTGCGGTCGTATGCTATGCCCGTGTATTCCGAATATTGCGGTGATACATCGTAAGAATCGAGGCACGTCCACGTGTCGTCGCGTGAAATATCCAGTTCTAAAACTCGGTGATATTGAGTCGGGGCTGATGAACTGTAATGGTAACGGTAGCCCGACAGAATAGCAAACATTCGTTCGTCATCGGTCACGGTCCAATCGCGGAAGCCGTAACTTCCGTAGTAGCTGCTCGGATGGAGGTTGGCAATCGTGCAGTCAGCTTGATCAAGCGTAATCGTTGATTCACGAGTGAGGTTGTTTGGATAGAGCCGTTGTACAATGTTCTGGAAGTTGGAAGAACTCCATGTCGACAAGAAAAGCCAGTCGTGATGCTTCAAAACTGCCCCTTGTGATTGCTTGACCAAACTGGAGGCGGTTTTCAACGTCTGCTGGGAAAATCGGTTTTCAGTGGCGTTGGAAGTGTGCGGTTGTCGAAGAGCATAGGAGCCATTGTCCAGCCAAGCGTCAGAATTAAGATCGGTTTCTTCATCATAACCATGCGGGAAGAAGATTTCATCCGTGCTCTCGAAAGCAAGGCTCACATCACCACTTCTGGCGTCCGATGAGGAGGCCTGGCCTAAGATCCAATCCGAGCGGTCATCGTCGACGATTTGAGACCAACCCGTTGCGGAGGCTCCCGAAAGCGTCATGCTCACATCTGTGATTTTAGCACCTTTAGGTAGCGATATCTCTGCACCGGCATCTGGATTCCCACCCTGATAGAGGGCAACATATTCCGTTGAACCGTCTGCGAATTCATAGACGTGGCGAGCCACACCGGATGCATCAGCAGGTTTCACAACCACATCTGCCAGTGGTGACAATGGCGACAGCACCATGATGACAAAAAGCAAGAACATCACGCCGCGGCCGGCTGGAATATTATCATGCATAACGCGTCCCATAATGGGTCACATGCGGTTCAGGCTTTAGACAATACGCTATGCTGTCTCATGCTTGAGGTCAGCCGGTTTGCCGAGAATCATAACGAATTGGGGATGAATCGCCTCGAACCCCATCTTCTTCGTCGTCATGAACTTCAAACCAATCAACCATCCAATCGCCGTCAGTGTCCCAATTTGTTGGGTCGGTTCCTTCAGCAATGTGGTCGTTATCGTGATCGAGGAGGTACCATCCAAATTCGTGCTCGCCGACGCCTCTAACCGGGGCAGAGAAAGGTGAGCCCTCGTAGTAGATGTCCCAAGCATCGGTCCAGTTGCCTGCCAAATGAACTTCATCATCGCCCGCATCAAGGGATAGGAAATTTGTGTCTTTATCGTCCACGATGTAGGCATAACGAATGTCGTTGGAAAAGGATTGATCCATCTTGAGGTAGTTGACCGCGCTGGAACCTGTTTCATCGAAGTTGAGCGTTGCTGCTCGGAATTGCCACCATTCCAAAACAACCTGGCCGTCGTAAATCAAGCCGCTCAATCGCACACCGTTCGGTGATGAGAAATCTGAATCCGTGACTGCGTAGAACTCTTGGAAGTTGGTATAGGGTTCATAGACGCATCCTGCTCCAGTGCAATCCCAATTTCCATCTTGATCGGGATCGAGGTTAGCATCAAGTGGGTCTGCAGGATTCATGGTAAACCAAGTGAAGGTCAAATCCGGGCGACTAAGCACGCCTTCTGCACCCTGTTGGGAAAGCGGCAGGCATGAATTTGTGTCCGTATCGCA
>DUKM01000124.1:4448-17936 GCA_013329255.1 Candidatus Poseidoniaceae archaeon
TTGGAATATTCATACCAATCAGGGATCATATCGCCATCAGTGTCGTTGTCGCTGGGGTTGATTCCGTACTTGAACACTTCACGGCCGTCGGAGAGGTTGAAATCGCGGTCATGCGCTACCACTTGACCGTTGGAAACGGTCGTAGAATAGGTGACGCTATCACCGTCTGAATCATTCAAATCTGGGCGAGTTTGATTGTCCCACTCCATCCAATTGGTGAACGGTAAATCGCCGAGGCCCGGTTGGACCACAGCAGAAGAAGGCGTGAACACACGCTCGGACCATGTGCCTTGAGTTGCAGGAATATCAAACGCCGTGCGCCCATACCAGCCATCTCGGTCTCCATCGTAGTCGACGTCCCATGGATTGACTGGGTTTGCAGCCCAGTGGTTGAGGGTAGAAGGGTCTTCCATTCCATACAAAGCGTAGCAGTATTCCCATCCATCTTCGATTCCATCAGCGTCTGAATCTGTGCTTGTCGGGTCGGCTACTCCAATGAGTGTGCGATTGAAATTGTCAAAGTAGAATTCATTAATCTTCAGCATTCGATCTGCGCTTTCTGGTGATTTTTCGATGAAATCGTCATAAATTGCATCCTTTGCTTGGGCTAGACTCATGCTTGCTTCTTCCATGTATGCAGCCATTGCATCTTCGCCGAAATCAATGATACCAAGGGCAGCTGGAACAGAATTGCGTTCGCTGTACTTCCCCCATGTCCTTGATTCCCATTCTCGAAGGTTGCTGAACACTTCTTCCTCAGTGATTTGCCCGTCGCCATTGCAATCAAAACTGTCGCCGTCGGTATCGAGGTCGACGTCATTATCAATCAGCGGATTCATGCTCCAGCGGTTTTGATCAAGGTCCCAAACCGTGAACCAGTATTCAAATCCGTCATACATGCCGTCGCCGTCCGTATCAGGATTGGTAGGGTCGGTCATGCCGAGTAGAATTGAGATGATGGCGTTTGGTGGCTCTCCTTGTTGCCAATCATTGAAATCAGTGAGCAAGCGCTTGCCACGGGTTTCTTTGGTGATTAAAATGTTGAACACGCGCTGTGCTTTTTCTGTCGCCTGTTGAGCATCCCCGTCAATGTGCAGCAGTGGTGCGTCACTCGGGGGGGTGATTCCGTTATCGGGATTGGAAGAAGCGAGCGCAAATTCTTGGGCGTCGATGAGTCCATCCCCGTCACCATCAAAGTCGCCGTCTCCAGCAACCAGAGGGTTCAGAGTCCACGTTTGAGCAGAGAGATTCCATGCAGTGAACAAATGCTCGATACCGTCAAGGATGCCGTCACCGTCTGTATCGACGTTATTTGGATCTGAAGTCCAACCGCTGATGTTGATTTGTTCCTGGGTGATGAAGGAGCCAAACGAAGAGGTTGTCGAGATGCTGGGCCATTGTTGGAGGGCAAAGGCGGAGCCTACGGTGGTAACGAACCACTGGGGTGATGAACGGTTTGCGTTTGTTTCGCTGTACTCTGGAGCGATGGCGTTGTATTCTTCCCAGTTTGCCATGCCGTCATCATCAGCGTCCTGCCAGCGGTCTGCAGCGTCCAACGGGTTGAGCGTCCAAGCATCCGCTAAGATGTCCCAACGAGCAAACCAAATTTCCCAGCCATCGGGCATGCCGTCGCTGTCGCTGTCGGCGTCGAACGGATCAGCCGCTCCAACGCTCGTGACTGGTTGTGGTGCGGTCACCGCACCGGAGGCACGTTCCCCAAAGGTAGCTTCGGGAGCGCCGTAGTCACTGATGTTCTGGAAGAGGTCTGTACTGAAACCGTCTGGAAGCGATGCTCCAGTCATGGTCATGTTGCCGCTGAAAAGATCAGAACGAACGTGGAATTCAAGCCAATTGACAAAGGCTTCATTCGCCTCAAGCACGCCGTCACGGTCGATGTCATAGCCATCGCCGTCAGGGTTTTCAAACAAGTCCGAACCGTTCAATGGGTTGACACCAATTCGTGAAGGATCCCAATTGCACGCACCGTTCGATTCCCAGCCATCAGGGAGTGAATCGCCATCGGAATCGATGTTGTTTGGATCTGCAGTGGACCATGCTGCGGCAGCCTCGGCGGACTCGCCGTGACTTTCCAACAAGAGTCCTTCCATTGCAGCGCCCTTCACCAGCGACCATTGATATTCGCAAAGATTTGCCAAACCGTCTCGGTCAGCGTCCCAATTTGCATCGTCAGCTCGATTTGGATCAAGCGACCAATTGTTGCCGCCGGAGAAACTCGAACCGACCCAACGTCGGTGTGTAATTTCCCAGCCATCGGGCATGCCGTCTCCATCGGAATCGAAGTTCGTTGGATCGGTTCCAACATCGCTTGAAGATAATCCAAGGTAGGTCGCATTTGCAGCAGCGCCTGCTGCGTCATCGCAAACATACACGAGTTGAACGGTGTAGTGGCACCAGAGGTTGCTGTTCTGGTAAAAGAATCCAAAGTATTCTTCACCGTCGCCAAGTCCATCGCCATCGGTATCGCCTTCTTTCGGATTGGTGGAATTGTACCCCTCTGCAGTTGTTTTCACATACCTAAATTCATCGAGGTTGGTCCACAAACGTTCCAGGAAACCATCGCTCTGTTGATCGAGGTCAAGCCCGTCTCCATCCATGTCGAGCAGAGCGTCCCAAGGATCGGTCGGATCAAGCCCGTTGGCGACTTCCCACCCATCAGGCATACCATCATTGTCGGAGTCGTTCGCTCCCGGATTCATCAGTTCTAGGTTAGCGTATTGGCCCGGAGCGGAACCTGCAAGAATAGTGATGTTCCCATCGATGCTGACCCAATTCAAGGTGCTAAGTTCCCCGTAGATCGGCTCTTGTTCCTGCAAGCCATAAACTGCAGTATAATCTCCAGATATGGCCCATAGGCCTTCTTGAGAGCCAATTAGCAGTTCGTCTCCGGTTGGGAAGATGGCGTGAATGTTGTTGAGGTCACGGCTGGATTTACCATCGAGCCCCGGATGTTCAAGCAGACCACTGTGAGTGATGCTGTTGTCAAGCAAGTCCATTCGATGGAGGCCAGAGGGAGTGCCAAACCACAGCACTTGGGCGTTGTTTGCGTTTGGACCATCAAGAACCAAGGTGCGAACCTCTGCTGGGTTTGCGACCATTCCCAAAGACAGGGAGCGCAATTCATCGATGCTTGTTGGGATTGGTGTTGATTCAGTGGTGTAATGGAATCGCCATGTGGCTGTGAAGTCGTCCATAGCCGTTGGTGTCTCAGCCATAACCAATCCTCGATCGGTTCCTACGAGCAGCATTTTGGTACCGCCCCCAACTGCTCCATGAGCGATTGATGTGACGCTGGCGTTTGATTCGCTGAGCACTGAGGTGAGCGATGAGGAGAGTTCGTAGCTCTGCACGATTGATGCAGCGGTGCTAATTTCGATAACTGAACCCGCACCAGAATCACCAAGCGCTAAGAGTTGGACGTTTGGACCTTCAATGTCAAGCATGGCTAAGGCGTTCAAACCATCACCGATGCTCCAAGACCATTGGCTCAATTCTGCAAACGATCCGTCGGCTTGCAAAGGAACGACCGCCAATCCCACGCTTGTTGCAAGCGCGTGCCCGTAAGCATCACCTTGGGAGACGAGGAGGTGCCCGTCATGAAGTTCAACACCTTGAGGCATCCATTGATTCTCGCTGGTTCCCTCTGCCATATTCATGAACGTCAAACCGTATTTCGTGGTCACGTAGACATTGGAGGCGTCAGTTTCGATGTCTTTGATGTCGTAATGCATTACGCTCATGGCATCAGGGTCTGCGGTGAAGGAGAGTGGAATCATGCTTGATGCACCATCACCCACTCCATAAGGCACAGACTTCAGACCGGCAATCACCGTGTTTCCGTCATCCTCATGAACCAGATATTCTTCAAGCGTCGACAAGGCTTCACCAAGTTTGATGGCCGTCATGGTTCGGCTGACGTCAGGAGAAACACCACCGTCTCGGTTTGCATCCCAGCCATCATTGTCGTGATCGAGGAGCGCATTGGTGCGGTTCAACGGATCAAGACCAAAGTGAACTTCCCATCCGTCGGGAATGCCATCGCCGAAAGACGGGAACAAGCGCCGTATTGAGAACCCGTCCCAATGGTAACGGTCGGAGTCGTCCAAAAGTGGATCAGTTCCAAGCCAGAGATCTTCGTCAACGACATTGGTTGCGTTTGTTGTGCATGCAGCAAGAAGGTTGTCGAATGTCGCGTTGGCACCGCTTGGAATAAAGGGCCAGTTGAGGAGAATGGAACCCTCTGGCAAAGAAGCAGAACACCACAAACCGTCGAGTTCTGTTGTGTGGTTGAAAGGTGTGCCTTGGCTGTATTCTTCGGGCGAAGTAAAACGTTCGGTCACTGAAAGCACCCCGTCCCTGTTGACGTCAAAACCGTCTTCATCCGGATCATCAGTCAAGTCACTTGCGTTAAGCGGATCGAAGGAAGGGCACACGTATCGCAGAGTAAAGATGTCAAAACCACCGGTTCTGTGGCACATGTATGCTTCGTAGCCATCGGGCATCCCGTCACCGTCGGTATCGGAAACTCGAGGGTCGAGGTAGGTACGTTCACCAGCATCATTGACGGTTCCAGTTAAACCTCTGGGGAAGCCAGAAGCTGTGCAATTTGCTGGATAAGGCCAACAGTACTCTTCCGTGGCGTTCAAACCATCGCGATCATTGTCAACAAAGGCGTCAGAGGCATCCTCTTTGTCCATGCCGGGCATGTAAACATCCCTCCCGTCGACAGTGGTCCAGTTCATCCAAGATTCAAACAGGTTTTCGTGAACATCGGGGATTTTGTCCCCATCGGTGTCTGTAGACGGGGGTTTCTCACCTTCCGTCACCTTTGGATGGATGCTTGAGACTGAAGAAACAGCAGGGAATTGCGACATAAACAGAAGGCTTGCAACAACTGCAAGCGTGGTGAGAAGAGTGGTTAGGCTTCGTCGCATTGTATCACCGGGGGGCCAAGCCATAGGCTTCGCTAACTCACAACCTAAAATGGACACTTATGAGGATGATGGAACGATGTTCGGACATTTTAATTTCCTTCAGGTTCAATTTTCTCGCCGCAGCAAGAAACGGCTTGCTGGTGGTCGGCGATTAAAACCCCGCTAAATCCTTCAATTCAAGCGAATGCAATCGCTTTGTTCAAAGTCCGAACGCGTTGAGGTCCGATCGAACCCCATGACCATGAGCATCACTCACCTTGGCACCGGCAGTCGCGGCAACGCGACGTTGTTGGAAACCAAAGGAGCGAAGGTTTTGATCGATCAGGGCTTTAGTGGGGCTCAACTCGAAAAGCGTTTGAAAAGATTAGGTATTGCCCCGACCGAGATTGACTGTATTTTCATCAGCCACCACCATGGAGATCATGGCGGCGGTGCACGGATCGCACAGAAACGATGGGGCCTGCAGATCTTAGCGAATGAACGGACCGCACAAGAACTGGACTTGGATCCAGAATTAACGTCCTACTTTGACGCCCTCGATCTGGTGAAGGTTGGAGACGATTTAGCAATCCTTCCGGTGCCGGTCCCTCATTCTGGAGCAGACAACGTCGCTTTCGTGGCAAGCCATGGAGGAGAACGAGCCGCCATCATCACCGATCTCGGTTCGTGGACCGACGAACTGGTCACCCACGTCCACGGTTGCGAACACATCGCAATTGAGGCAAATTACGATTATAATCGGCTCATGAACGGGCCATACCCCTATTCATTGAAGGATCGCATTAGCGGCAGGGGAGGGCACCTTTCCAACGATCAAACAGGTGAGTTTCTGGCTAACGTTTGCACGGCAGCAACGCGCAGCATCAGCCTCACTCACCTTTCCGAGAAAAACAACCAGCCACATTTGGCAGAATCAACTGTTTTGTATCACATCGACGAAGTGTTTTCGGGAGACATCACAATTTCCCTCCAAGACGGTCCTGATTACACCCATTACATCGGGAAAAAAAGCAACGAAAAGCAAACCGAAGAAAGCGAATCACTCGAGGTTTAAACCACGAAATCGGGACGAAGAACACCCTCTGAAAGGTGAAGGGCTAAATGGTACCGAACCTTGAGTGGACTGTGAACACAGAAGCCTGCTTCGTTTCGCGTCCGTCCTTGCGCAGGGACGACCGTGCTGTGAGCGAAGTTTTGGGCGTGGTCATGCTCTTGGCCATGGTGATTACAATCATGGGCGGTGTGTGGATTTTCCTCAACCCCTACCTCACCGATTTCGAGGACAACACAAACTGGAACAGTGCGGTTGGGATCTCAGAGCGGTTCCAGGACAGGATTGACGTTGCAGGTGCCTCACCAGAAGGCACCGGAATCCGCCACACATTGGCATTGCAGTCAACGTACATCCGCCCCATTGACAAGGTCGAGACTTGGACCATTTCGGCCGATGTTGTAGCGAGTGACCAAATAAACATCCGCCACGTTAATTTGACAACGCTTGGCATCGATGCGCTCAATGAAACAGCGCGTTCCATATCGATCGAAACACCCGTTGGCACAGAATCCGTTGCCTTTGCTGCCTCCCATGAAGAAGTTCTGATCCGGCATAATTCATCACGCGAACACTGGATGATCATCACCGTCTTTGATGGAAACCTGCAACCAGTTCATCGGAGTTTGAGTTACGCACTGTCTGGCATCCAGATCACCACATCGTTGGGCCAAGGGGAGCACGAATTGGCGCTGATGAACAACGCCCGAGTCGAGCACTTCCCCAATGAACCATGGAAGGTCACCTCCTACCCGAGCGTGGGCCTTGACCAACTCGTCGATGGTGAATTTAGATTGTCCATGCTCCTCTCGGACGTCACGATCAACGGTTCGCTCGGCACGGGCAACAACATTGGCATGAACATGCTTTCCCAGGGACCAATGACACTGTTCACGGGTCAAGCCTACAACCTCCGGTTTACCGTTCTCAATGAATTAAACGACCTGATCACCCCCCAATATCACGACCACTGGTTGGATGAGTACAACCTCAACCGAGCCTCCGGAACCCTCGACACCTTCGTTGGTTATGGCCCATACGAACGGGCAAGCGGAGCCGACGGGTTTACTGTTGACACACACGGCGTCCCACTGTACCTCGAAGTTGATGTGCAACGAGTGGAGGTGAGCCGATGAAATCGGGACTCCAGCGAAACGAAGAAGCGGTTTCTGCTGCCGTAGCGACCGTCCTCATGTTTGGCGGTGTGCTGTCGATCATTGGCATGATGATGGTGTCCATGATTCCAGTCATCGAAGAACTCGAAGGGTCTGTTGAACGCCACGACATGTCCGCCCAAATGTCTCAGTTAGCCCATCAGACATCTGCCTTGAGCGAGAAAGGAATGCCTGGTGACTCGACATCCATTGACCTCATACCCGTCGATGGAAGCCTTGAGTGGCAGCACATGAAAAGCGGTATGTGGTACGCAGCCACATGGCATGAAGACATGTCCTTCAGAATGCGTGGAGCGCTTGACTTTGATGATGAACTTGAAGTTCGCCATCCCGAATCCGTCAACACAGCACTTTGCATTGACGACCTCCGCCTAGGCCCGTCAAACCCATATTACTACACCATTCCCGAATGGGTTGACAAGGTCAGATTCACCGTCGCACCAGGCCTTGCAATCCCGCTTGGCCCAGTGGATGTTGATTTGGTTGTAGACGAAGAAATCGAACAAACCATCGAATTGATGGTTGATGGAATGCATGAACTCGAGGCAAATGAACTCGAATTATTCACGCTGGCATCAAGCCATGAACTGAACGTGTTCATTGAACGTGGAACCGGAGGCACAACACTCGTGGCTCCAAACGATGCAAGTCCAATTGACAACACAGGCCGCTCTTGGTCCGTACCACTTCCAGCAGGCACGAGTAAAATTCACCTGATCAGCGATGATGCAAACCAAATTAGCATCACGAACGAATCGACAACTCAAACGCATTATGCATTACCAAGCGGCCAAAACCGTGTGGGCGTTGCGTTCACCAAAACCATCGTTCAGGCATCACCCGGCGTGATTCACATCTCCTCCAGCGATGCTTCAAGACTTCTTGTACAAACTTCAATCGATGCCGACCAAGGTATTGTGTCCTTACCAAGCACGGACGGCCAATACCTCGGGCATGCGTTTATCGCACCGTACCTTGACGGAGAAATGGTGTTCACGAATCCTGGAACAAGTTCAGTGACCGTGACATGGCGTGGCGGCGGAATCTCTGTTGCTCCAAACCAGAGCCTTGGCTTTGCTTGGCCACCAGCCGGCGTGAATGGGGCACCTCTCGTGGAGGCAGAAGGCGATGTGTTTGTCACATGGCGCAGTGCTTCGACAGGTGAAGGTGCGAACACATCTGGTCTGTTCATCCACCCCGCAGATGACACAGGTGCGAGTTCAGGCCAACACCACACGTTCCATGTTGAAAATTCAACCCTATCTCAGTCCGCTCATTTGATGCGAGCTGGCCAAACTGTTGTGTGGAACTTAACGGGGGCTATGATGCAAAACGGATCGATGTTCGAACAAAATGGACACTCACCTTTTGACCTTCTCAACCTTACTGAAGGGACCTCAAGCCTCATGGTCACTGAAGGACACACCCTTAGAGCGACACGAATCAACGGCAACGATGGCTTGCATCAAATCCGGCATGATGGAGAAGACAGGTGCTTGAGCATTGGTGTGGAAGCGAGCGGCTGGATTGCTATGACTCTTCCATGGACGAGTATGAGCGGGCGGGGTGAAGTGGATTTGAAAAACGCATGGCGAGCAGGGACACACCCTTCGAGCATGGAGATCACATTAATCGGTGGCCAAGGAACATCCACCCACGCAACAATTGGCACAGTTTGGGGCTTTCACCTCTCGAGGCTGGCCTATGGATTTTCATCCTCCATCATGGGCATGGAAGTCGCCTATTCTGGAGGCGCAGTGCTGACGAACCACCCCGAATTCGAATCCTTCGTCGTGGTAGCCCCCTCAGATAGAGGTGGGCCCGGCCCACGGTTCGCAGCGACTGTCCCAGCGCTCCACCCAACTGCTGGAAGCACAACTGGAGCAGGTTCGATGAATCTAGAAATTGAACTTGTTGACCGATCTTCGCTGGCTTCAACTGTTGCTCATGAAATTCGAAGGGGATGGTCCGAACCTTATGGAACGGCAATCGCTTTGGCTTCGGCTGACGGCCTCGAATCAAGCGAAGACTGGACCGTGTATCCTGGCCGAATTGATCTGCTCACCGATTACGTTGGCTGGGTCCCTGACCCAAGTTATGGGACCAGTGAGGCCGTTTGGCACACCAACGGTGAACCGATTCAATTCACTTTGCAAATGTCATCGCTCAACGTTCACATGACGGAGGCGATTTCATGAATCGCACAGCACTTCGCAAAGACACAAGCGCTGCAGCAACCGAACTTGGGTACATTTTCACATTCCTTTTGGGCGTGCTGTTGTTGACCATGTTCAGCCTTTGGGCATGGGACATCGAGACCGCAACAAGAGAACGTTGGAATGAAAATGCAATTCAAGCCAACATGGATGACCTTGCTGCTGCTGTGGAACGAGCCGACGAAGCAAGCCGCATGGGATCTGTCGATTACGCAGAACGAGTCGACTGGCGACTCACTGAAGCGGATGAATCTCAATTCGTTTTAGTACTGAGCGATACCAACATCGAGTTGATTCACAAAACGGGAGATTTGGACACCAACATCTCGATTTCAGGCACAGGCGCTGGCACGCATGAAGGAACAATTACCTTGGCTGGAATCAACAGCATTTGGGTGGTTCACTACGAGGGCGTGACCTCGATTGAGTACGATCGCCCACAGCACCAATAGGCTCAACGGCCCATGACCGCAGCGTGAACCTGAGCTTGCACTTCTCGCATACGAGACTTAGCACCAAGTTCCCTAAAGACAGCCAATGCCCTCTGTAGGTATTCCATTCGACGAGGTTTGTCCGGAGCCACACCGCCAAGGCGCGACAACAATTCTCCAATTTGCATTCGAAGGTCGTTCGCTTCTGCAATCACAAGCGCTTCTCGATAGTGTTCCATGGCTTCTTCCGCCTTACCGGCATCCTGAACCACTTCGCCGAGAAGGATTGTAATCTCCACGAGCGAAAGCAGATCCCCTGCTTCACTCATGGTTTCAAGAGCGGTGGAATAGTGGTGCGAAGCGACATCAGCATCGCCAACTTTGGCATAGTAACGGCCAAGAACGGCTTGAGCTCGGGCGTGAAGCACGTCGTCGTCTCCATCGTCTGTTCGTTCAAAGGCTTGCAAAGCATGGTCCCTCGCCCTGTCGATTTCACCCAAGTCAAGGAAGGAGCGAGCGAGGATCAACTGGGAGCCAATCAGTTCGACTCCATCTGATTCACGAAGAATGGCTTCGACTTCACCGTAGGCTTCAAGCGCCTTTACACGGTCATTTTTACGGCGCAGCAGGTAGCCCATGTTGTTGTAGGATCGTGCAGCCCCTTTGGCGTCTTCAAGTTGAATGAATTTTTCCAGGGCTTCCCTGTGCATGCTTAGGGCTTTATCGGCGTTACCTTGCTTGAGCGAAATATCTGCAAGTGCAGCAAGAATTTCTGCTTCTACAAGTGTAGATTTGGCGGTGGCTGCGAGCTTTTGAGAATTGGAAAATACTTCTTCTGCTTCCGAAAATCGTCCCAAGAGGACCAACACTTCACCCTGAAGTTGTGACACACGCATGTAAGTTTCAGGCTTGAGGTCGCTCCCATCGATGCTCTCCATGAGTGGAAGCAGTTCCATGTAACCTTGTGACACGAGGTTTCTACCCTCTGATGAAATGAGGTTGGATGCTTCTTCATGGCCACCTGAACATGTCAAATGATAGATGTGCTCAATGGTAACATCCGGGCTTTGGTTTTGCTTTGCATACCAGTCACAGCACTTTGAGTGGAAGGATTTGCGTGTCGTCTCGTCAAGGCTACGAAGGAGGAACTCTCGAATGAGGTCGTGGACGTCGTATGTTTCGGAGTCTGCCTGGCGGGCGAGACCTTGCTCAACAAGGGAATCAAGTTCGTCGGTATCGAGGCCTTGCTTAGCGAGTGCCGCAAGTTCGACTGGTTCTCGATAAATGGCCAGCGCCGAGAGAACCCGCTTTTGTTCAGCACTCAGTTTGGAGAAGATTTCTAGCGTCACATAATTTTCAAGCGTTTCGTGGAAAGCCCCAGCGGATGCTCCTCTGTTGATCAGTTCGAGAACAAGGGGGTGGCCACGGGAGAGCCCGTGGATGTGCAACCACTGTTCGTCTGCAAGTTCCTCAAAACTGCTGAGTAACTTCCGCCCAGCATCGGAATCAAGACCGTCCAAGGGCAGGACTAAACTAGCAATCCTTCCTTCAGCGTCCTTTGTTGGCACAACGGGCTTAAACGATCTTGAGAACAAGACAAGAGCAATCTCTTCTTCGCTCCCAAGGAGGGCTAAGGACATAGCTTGGAAGGTCTGATGGAGGGTTGCATCCGCCACCTTGTGGAAGTCATCGATGACAATTAACGATGGCGTACCTTCCAAGGCATCAACGAGCAAGCGTGCAGCATCAGCCGGTTGCGGGACAGGGGTCGCTGCAAGGTAATCTGCAAAGGTTGAGTTTCCGATGTTGGCAAGCCAATCAGCAACCGATTCAAAGAACGAACGGGAGCCTTCCCAATCTTGACAGCGATGATAGAGAAGATTTCGTCGATGCATAAACCGCTCAATGAGCTTCGATGCTACTGTTGTTTTACCGATTCCAGCAATACCGGGCACCAACAGTGTTGTCGCCCTTGCTTCGATTAAACTCGCCATGTTGTCAAGTTCCTTTTCTCGGCCATAGAAGTGACGAAGCCTCGGTAAATCGCCGAGGGATGTCACAAGTTGCTTCTCGACGTGCTTGGATAAATCACGTTCAATCAAGTCAGCAGAGAGGGTTCGAGCATCAAGAACACAGTTGTCATCCATGTAACGGATGATGTCCACTGGTCTCATCGAAAACGGTAACTTCTCATTGACTTCGCTGAGTGTAGAATGCACAGACTGCCCGTCTTCAAGGATCGCCCTGAGCGGGAAAGACCGAAGCCGTCGCCAAGTGTCTTCACTCAGGTTCATCCCAGGATCGGTAAGGAAGTAGGCCTTGCGTTTGCGCGAAACCCCCTTGACGTGCGCTTGACGCTCGATTAACAACCCTTGATCTTTGAGGCCGGCAATGGCTCTTGGAACATTGGAACGAGCAATCGCCACGGCGTTTGCTATGCCCATTTGAGAGAGCGCAAATGGCACCTCTACGCTGTTCTTAAAATCGGTGTAATCCAGCAAGTGAAGGAGAATTCGTTCCTGCACGCCAGGTTTCGGATGCACTGCCATACACGACCACCCACGCTTATCCTCTTCAACTCTTACGGCTCACTGAGCAATGATTGCTTCACTGTTCAGGGGCGTAATTTGGATCTGGAACCCAACTGTTCGTAGTTTCGTCCCAGAGCCAGCCGGGGTGAGTTGATGCTGCTGCTGCCGGAGCAGTTGCTGTTTCTTGTGGAATGGCAACAGGTGTTTGCTTTGCTTTGCCCCACGCATATGGGTCTTCAGCAGGAGCTGCTGCTTCGTTCATGACTTCATCTTCATCGAATTCTTCGTATTCGACTTGGAAGAAGAACGCACCAGCCCCGAGGAGCACGATGACGCCGACGATCGCTCCAATGATTAACAGGAGGTTTCCGCTGTTGGCATCTGCTGATTGAGAACGAAGTTCGAACATCGAGTCGGCTGTTGTCCCGGGAGCCGAGTACACTTGGCCATCCATTTCGAAGATGACATTGGCTTCCTCAACACCCGACATTTGGTTGCTGGCGATGTCCATTGTCCATGTTCCATCTGCACCAACTCGAGTTGAGTTCAAGCGGATGCCCTTAGCGTCGTCGAACCGAGCAGCAACGATGCTGTTCGGCAGGCCTTTTCCGGAGAAAGTGGCAGGATCTGTAGCAGTGACTGCACCAGAATCGAGGCGTTCTGCGCTGAATGCGACCGAGACAACAACGACGTTCACCTTGTAGGAATAGGCAACGGAATCGTAGGAGTCACGGGCTTCGAACATGAGCCCGACAAGGGACCAGTCTGCGATAACAGAGGTCGGTTGAACCCACGGTGGATTGTAGGTGGCAACGCCTTGAGCGCTGATTCTTACGTAATCTGCGTAGTTATCGTCGTCCAAATTTGTGGCATCGTTAAAGATGTCAAACAGGAGGTCGTTCTCTGCTTCACCCATACCATCTGGATCCGAGAAGAAGGCGGTCAAATCGATGACTGCTCCTTCGCCGCAGCGGTCAATAGCGTTCGAGTTGGCATCACAGAACACTGTGATGGTACCAACCCATCCGGTTTGATTGAAGATTGGAGCGATGTTATCAGCATCGGTTGGGTTGTCAATCGTGATTCGGATTCGCTCTTCAACAGAGTAATCCTCACCATCGTAGGCTTTGAT
>DUKM01000124.1:18309-19349 GCA_013329255.1 Candidatus Poseidoniaceae archaeon
CCGTTTGGTGCGAAGGTGGTAACTGGGTTTGGTCCGTTGTTGAGCATCAGCCCGCTGGCTAAATCTTGGATTTGGATTTCAACCCGTGTGACTTGACCGTCGTTATCTCGGGCCACGCCTTGAATCAGTTGTTCTTCTGAGGCGCGGAGTACATCGCTGTTGATCGGTTCACTGAGTTGAACGAACGGCAAAGCGTTGTCGTTCATGATGGTAAGCGTTCGAGTTTCTGCGTTGCAGGTACCAATCATGTCAATGCAGAAGTCACTGTCAGCTGCCCAGATGTTGAATGTGTAGGAACCACTGGTCAATTCTTCGAACTTCCAGTCATACGACCATGCGGTCGAACCTTCGATGGCAAAGTGAGACGTGTAACCATTCGGTCCATTGATGTCGAACCATATCGATTGAATATCACTGCCCCAAGTTCCAGAGTATGGATCGTTGGCTGTACCCGTGAAGGTGACCTTGGCGTTGTCATGAGAGGTACCGTCGTTTGGTGTTTCCACCAAAATCGTTGGAGCGACGAGGTTGAGTTTGTACTTTCGAACTTCGATTGGAGAGTAATCCAATCCGTCGTATGAGCGAACACGGAAGGTCACATCGCCTTCCCCTTCAGGGTGAGCAGAGAGGTCCCAATCAAAGGACCATGCCTTGAATGGATGGTTCGAGAGGGAGATTTCGCCGCCAGCGTTTGAAGTGTCGACGGCGGAATACCAATCAGTGGAGCCGGGTGGCTGAATTTCAACTCGCTTGACGAGACCAAATTGCTTCTCATAGGCTACAATGTCCAACGGGTATGGTCCAGCAATGCCGTCCCATGCGGTACCAGTTAGGGTCACAGTGGTGGCAAATGAGGCCCCATCGCCTTGAGTAACAGCGACGCTTGGTTTGAGGTTGTCGAGGTTGATCACATCATCAATAGCACCGTTCAAGACGAAATCGAAGTCTTTTGTGCCCTTGCTAAATTTGAATGCATTCACGCTGTAGAAAGGTAATTCTCTGTTTCCAATATCGCAGTTGGAGGTGTCTCCCGAAGTTTG
>DUKM01000103.1:0-10362 GCA_013329255.1 Candidatus Poseidoniaceae archaeon
TGCACGGTTTGAGTGGTTCACATGGCTTGCTGAGCGCATCGAAGAATTTGATTTTCAAGCGGCAACGCCTCAGCCTGCCCATCTGGCTTACAAAGACTGGAAGCCTCCTGTCGCTTGATCATTTCCAGTCGCTCGACGGTACGGGTGATGGTCATCGGCCCGAGTGGGTTCGGCCAGGTTCCACTCAATCCACTTGGGCTGTGCGTGAGCCATCGACGGGCGTTCTTGTTCCGCCCCTCACGTTGCTCGACCAGTTGGTGGGATGCTTGGCGTTCAACCATTGTCAAAAGTTGTTGATGGCGTTTGGATTTGGCTTGATGGCTTGTAATCAGAAGTACAGCGACGTTTTGATTTTTGGCAATCGACTTCACTTCGAACATCAATCGGCGCATCAAGCACCGTGCTTCATGATCGCCGACTTGGTTGTCAAGATGCATCGCAATGGGTGCGTCGATGATCACTAACGGTGCGCCTGTAATCGAAACTTCTCTCGCCAAACGTTCGACCAAGGAGGACAATTGGTGAACGGTAAAACCTCGTCCAATGAACAAGCGATGCAGGTGTTCGTGCGCTGCGGGTTCGGTTGGGGGGAAGTGATGCAGAATTCTCGCTGGATCGATTCGTGAAGCCCCATCAATCCAGTGGACATTTTGCCCAGCCCTCAATGCTGTTGCTGTCCATGATTCTGCGTATTTCCGCATGCTTTTTCCGGCGTACCCTTGGCCGCGCAGATGGTACACTTCGCCTCGTTGAGGTGCAATGAGGTCAAGGTCGAGGGTCTTGATTGAGCGTTGAATCGATCGCTGGATGGACATACCTCGGAAGGTTGTGAAGTCGGCCTACCTTCCTTTGTCAGACCCTTCAAATGAAAGTGAAAGTCGTCTGACGGCATCATCAACTTGAAGCACCGTGGACAAAAATTGGGTTGCATGTCGGGGGAGCAAGCACCACCCGCAAACGAGCAAGAGCGAATCCTAATTCACTGTGACTTGGATGCTTTTTTTGCATCGGTGGAAATCCTTCATCGAGATTTAGACCCTGAACGCCCCTTGATTATCGGTTCGGATCCCAAAGGGGGGCGTGGTCGAGGCATTGTTTCCACGTGTAATTATGCAGCACGAACCTATGGCATACGCTCAGCGATGCCGATTGGCGAGGCTTGGCGGCGTTGCCCAGGTGCTCCGTTTGGCCCCGGTCACTACATCAACGGCACCCGTGGGCTTTACAGCCGTGCTTCACGCAAGGTCATGGCTGTTTTACGAAAGCCAGCAGAACATTTTGAAAAAGCAGGCATCGATGAGGCCTACCTCGATGTCACCAAAGCAGTCGGTGGTGATTGGGACGCCGCCTATGCGTTGTGTCGAAAGTTGCAAGCGTCCATTGAATCAGAGGTTGGTTTGACGGCTTCCTTTGGCATTGCTCCGACTCGCATCTTAGCCAAAATGTCAAGTGAGATCAACAAGCCAAAAGGGATTTTTCGTTTGCTTCCCGATGAAACACTGGATTTCTTTACGGAACGTTCGCTTCGTGATGTACCGGGTATCGGTCCAAAACGGGCCACACAACTGGCAGAATGGGGCTTCAATACGGTTGATGAAGCCTATGAAATCGGCGAAATAGCGTTGGGACGCATTGCCGGTGAACGGTTCGCTTCCTGGCTGGTTCGTGTTGTCGACGGCACGACAAGTCGGGAGGTGAGTCCCCTCCGTAGTCGGAAATCCATCGGTAAGGAGAACACTTTCTCGAGTGATCAAAATGACCAACAAATGGTGCTCGGACATTTGAAACACTTGGTTCAATACGTGATGACGAAAGCCAAGGAAGTTGGCGTTTCAGGCCGCTTATGCGAAGTGAAGATTCGATACACGGGTTTTGAAACTCACACGCACGGTCGTTCAATCCCGGTTGCAATGGATGACATCGATGTGTTTTCGCGTTTGGCTGAACGGTTGTTTGCACTCAACGTCGATCATGGGCGTCCGATTCGTTTGATTGGTTTCCGTCTTGGTCAGTTGGACATGCCAAGCACTCGACAAGCCAAACTGTTGCTTGAAGAAGAATGAATCACTCGAGATGGTGCATTCTCGTCAAGATTGCCGTAAACGCTTCGAGTTGCTTCGGAATGGCGATGCCGGTTACAGGTTGGTTGAGGGAGATACCCTGCTCCTTTTTGTGGCTCCATGTGTCACCGTTGAAGGTTTGAATTTCAGACGAAAGGCCTCTCAGATGATCTCCATGTTGCGTTCCTGAAGCGACGCCGGTATGAGCTGGCTTAGGAAAGGCATCCACATCCACTGCCGAGCCGCCATAGATGGTCGATGAAATGTGGTGTGTGAAGAAGGGGCAAACTGGAGTGAATGCTGACATGAAATCTCGGACCACTCTATGAAGCGTCCAAGCTGCAGCCACATCATCATCGTACAAACGAGATTTAACCATCTCCAAGTAATGACTTGGAAGAACGCCGGTGCCGAAGGTCTTCAGCGCTTGAGTTGCGGTGTAGATGTCCAAGTTTGCCCAAGCGGCTTCCACGGTGTCCATGGTCGATTGGAACTCAGCCAGGATCCACTCGTCTTCGATAGCGAGGTTTTCTGGTGCGGTCTCAAGGTCTTCTGGAACCTCAAATTGTGACGCAAATCGGGCCACATTGAACAGTTTTGTGAGCACACCGAAGTATTTCTTCTCAATTTCTTCCGGGTTGATGTGAAAGTCGTCTCCGACTTGAGCATCGCATGCTTTCCACAATCGGAAGCATTCGCTGCCAATCTTGTTTGCTCTGAGGCTGACGGTCTTGTCTGGTCCTTTGACCTTCCATGAACCTGTGCGTCCCCCTGCGCCGCATTCGAGCACCGAGTCTGCATCGATTCCATTGCCCAGGGATTTGCTCATTTTTCGCCCCCATGGGTCCATGCCGAGTCCATCAATCCATACGTGCTTAAACCCGGGTTGGTCGAGCAACAATGTTGATTTGAGCAAGGTGTAATACAGCCAAGTTCGAACAATTTCCTTACCTTGAGGCCTCAATGCAGTAGGGAAGGCGTCTTTGAACACATCCGGTTGATTGAGGTAACCGCTTACGAAGAGGTTGGAATTGGAGGAATCCATCCATGTGTCAAACACCTTTTCTTCCCCGACAATGATCCCAAGGCTTGCTTGTAGATCTTCGAAGGTACCGATGACTTCTCGACTTTCCCTGTCGAGCACTTCGCTTCCTTCTGGAGGTGATTGACACCAAGGTTGAACGTACATGCCCGTCGGTGGTACGATGATTTTCGTTTCATCATCGCAGTACCAAATCGGAATTTCGGTGTGGTACCAACGTCGGCGAGAGATTGGCCAATCGATGCTGATGTTGTCCATCCAATCCAGCAGAAACTGCTTGTTACGTGGTGGGTGGAAGTCGATTGCATCAGCATGCTCCCTGATTCGATCTTGCGCGTGAGTTTGACGTACGTACCATTCTTTGAGAAGAATAATTTCAACTGGATTCTTTCCGCGTTCCGAAACCGGAATCTCTTGTTCTCGTACGACATTGTTGATGATGAGTCCTTCATTTTCCAAGTGCTCTAGAGCGCTTTTTCTTGCTTCAAGGACCGTTTGTCCAGCGAAGGGGCCAGCAAGGTCGGTCATTCTGCCTTCAAGGTTGATGGCTTGGAACGGTGTAAGGCCGAGCTCTCTGAACACAGCCACGTCATTTTGGTCACCAAAGGAACAAACCATCAGCACACCTGAACCGAATTCAGATTTCACAGATGGATGGGTCATGATTTCGACACTGGCTTCACGCCCGTTGACCGGCAAGGGGAGATGAATTCGCTTGCCAACAAGATGCGTGTATCGCTCGTCATCCGGATGAACAACAACAACACCACATGCACAAATCAATTCCGGACGGGTGGTTGAGATTTCAATGGTGGTTCCATCATCGCATGTCCACTTGACATCAACCAAGTTGGTGCGCCTTGGGAGGCGTTCAACTTCAGCATCGGCGATTGTAGTTCCTTCAACGGGGTCGTAAATGTTGGGTCTTAAGTCTTCGATAATCGACCCGTTTTTGAACAGTTCAATGAAGATGGATTGAGTGATGGTTCGGTATTCCGGTGAGTCGGTCAAGTATTCACGATCAAAGTCGCATGAAAGACCAACCCTGCGTGCAGTTTTGCGCATGGCTTGAGTGAAAGTTTCAATCGTAGTTCTGCATAATTCTAAGAATTCTGCTCGATCATAGGTTTTCATTTTCCTCTTCGTGTTCTTCTCGACGGTAAACTCAATGTTGATGCCGTTGCGGTCCACGCCCCATGGGAAGTACACTTCCTTGCCAAGCAGTCGTTGCGAGCGTGCGATTACGTCAATCATCGAGTACTGCGCTACCGCTCCGATGTGCCAAGTTCCTGATGGGTAAGGCGGTGGCGTGTCGATGACAAAGAATTCTTTGCCGCTTTCAGGATTGAAGGCGTACCTTCGAGCATAGACCTGAGGGTCTTCTGCATGAGCTTCTTGGATTCGCTTTTCTAGGTCGATTGACCATCTTTTATCGTTTAATGTCGGGGCTGGCATGTGCCTCACCTGGCCCCACACGCATCAATGGTGCGGGTCCATTTGACGCTGAGATGGTTCACCTTTCAAACCAACCGGTGGAGTTGACATGCAGAGATACACCTGTGAGAAACGTTGTGTGTTGACCAATTCGTAGGTAGGGCTTTCAAGGGGTTCTGCTTCCATTCAAGATGAGGGGAAAGGTCGTGGACAGTACTGATGCTTCCAAAACCCCTCAAAAGAAACCAGACAGCCTTTCCAAGCGTGTGTCGGACTTGGCTGGTTTCGGCCGGTCCCAACTCAAAACCAGCGCCGTAGATTTGAGCGCTCGTGTCAAGGAATTCAAACCCAAGGAAGCACTCGATGCAGTTCTTGATGCGCCCGATCGTTTCAAACGAGAATGGCAGAAAAATGGAGCAACGGGGGCAATTACACGTTTCCCACGAACTACTGTTGCTATTTTCCTTATGATGACGGCATTTTTCGTGACCCAGTCAGGTTTCCTCGACAACACGCGATTTGACGATAATCCCGACGAACCAGCACTCAACGTGAATGGCGATTTGGAAGTCTATTTGCCAGACGGATCTACAATCGCAGAACTCCTCCACAAGGTTGAGGAGGATTGGACAACAAATGTGATGGTCATTTACATTGAAAGCGATGAACGGAACATCACCGATTTACGCATGCTTCAGGAGATCAGTTACGTTGAAAAAACGCTCAATCCTGAACTCTCGGACCCAAATGACGATGTCATTTACATTCTTTCAATCTCGACTGTTTTGAAGGAAGTCAATTCCAGCGCACCTCGTGTTCGTAAAGCGTTCATTGACCAAATTGGCCAATTGGGATGTGGCGTCCAGCAGGAAGACTGCACTTCTGCTGCCCTGACGGATGCGCTCAACAGCGTTCTCGACGACACAACTTCTGATTTTGAAGGCGGTTATGAAATACCTTCACAGACAACAATTGATTTAATCATCGGGGAAATGTACGAAGAAGACGGCACCCCCACCCCTGGTCTTGACAAATTGGCCCGTGACATTGATGGGGCAGATGGGCCTGATGGAAGGCTAGATCGTGCAATTATGGCTATCGCGGTCAGTGAAGAGAAGACGACAAAAGAAATCATCAAGAACACAAAAGAAACCCTCGAAAGGATTTCTAGCACGCCACGACCTTGCGAATTTAGCCCAGACGGCACAGCAGCGACCTCAGATATGTGCACTTGGCAAGGGGTTGACGGGACCAATTCTCTCAACTTGACAATGGCCCTCACAGGTCCTGTTCCGATTACCAATTCGGTAACCGAATTGTCGTTCACCCTGTTTTGGGATATCTTCCCGATGGCTGTTGTGCTTGTAGCCATTGGTCTCTTCGTCTTCCACTCGGATTTGTTGCAAGCTGGGCTCACAGGGATTCGCCCAATTCAAGGAATGAAAGTGGTCATCATATCTGGTCTCCCGACGCTCTGTGCAATTTTTTGGACGCTAGGGATCATTGGGTGGACGGATTATGAGGTGACGATGACAGTCATCATTGTAGGACCGATCCTTCTCGCGTTGGGGGTCTCATACGGGCTGCACATTACGAATCGATACGCCGAAGAAGCTGGCACAAAGTCAGAGAAAATGAAGGCGTCACTGAGTTCAACAGGAAAGGCAGTTTTCTTATCAGCAGTCACGACTGTAATTGGGTTCATCTCTCTTGTTTTTACTCCAATGGCGCCAATCCAAACGGTGGGCATTGCACTTTCCGGTGGAATTGTTGTGGTCTATGTTTTGACGATGTTCATGGTGCCCAATCTCACGCTAATTCTTGATTTACGCAAACCAAAACACCCACCGCTTAGGGCGTTTGAAGTTCTCGTTGATATTCCAGTCAAGCGCAATGTTGGCGTTATCGCCGTCTTCGTGCTCCTCATTCTTTTCTCTGCCACAATAGGGCGAGTCAATGTCGAAGAGAACATCGACTTGCTGGGTATGGCTCCCGACGACCCCAATGATCCAGAAAATCCTGATTATGAAGCAGTCCGTAAGATGAAGGACTACAGCAGGGAATTCAGTTCCGGCCAAATTGGGATGATCCTCGTTGAAGCAAACATTTCTGGGGACACCCAAGACAACGACCAAACCAACGATGATCCCGCAGGAAATCTACAGGCGATTGATGAATTAGAGGGACTTTTGAACACCGTTGACAATACAACCGCTGTATCGATTGTGTTCTTGATGAAATCAACTGGTATTGCCCCGACAATTGCATGCGTTGGCTGCAATGAAATCGTGCAAGCCGCCCCGTTTATACCGCAGGAGGTCAAAGACACTGCAGCTATTTTGCTTGACAGCACAGTTACCCAGGACGCTTCCTTCTGGGACCTTTTGATGGCACCTGATGACTTTGGGTTGCCTGGTGGCTCCGATAGCGAAATTTTCCTTCTCAATGTGTTCTACGCTTCCATTACCGATGAGACGCGTGAAATTTTCATAAACAAGGATTTCAGTCGGAATTTGATTTATGTCGATATGCCATACCTGCCAGTCGCAGCAACAAGCGAGATGGTCACCGATGTGGATGAATACACAAATAGTTTCGAAGGAACCAGCATGAACGACAAGGCAAATCCGCTCGCCGGTGTTGCCTCAACAGCGATTGAAGTGAACGAGATGATTGTTGGTTCACAATGGACCTCCCTTCTTTTCGCAGTTGTTCTCACACTGATCACGCTTGCAGTCGTGTTCCGTGACGTTCAATACTCGATATGGACGACCTCTCCCGTCATTGCTACAGTGGCTATGCAGTGGCTTGTCATGTGGCAACTTGATGTCCCGCTTTCACTGGTTACGGTGATGATTGGATCGATTTTGGTTGGCGTAGGTGTTGACTTTTCGATCCACATTTCCAACCGTATACGCGAATTAGGTGGCGGCATCGATGCAATTCGAAGCGCAGCCATCGGGACGGGTATGTCCCTGTTTGAAGCCGCAGTGGTTACGACATTGGGTATGCTTACTGCCTATAATATTCCAATTCCAGAGATTAAACCCTTCGTGACGGTAATTTTGATTCTGCTCTGGGTCGCAGCAGCGAGTGCTTTGATCCTCCTCCCCGCAATATTTGTCACCCTCGAAAAAGCAGGTTTGGGGGCAGTCGGTGGTCGCACAGCCATGGCTAAACGCCTCGGACTGGGCAGTCAAAAAGCAATGGATGTTGACGTCTTGGACGCAGCGCTGCTCGACGATGTTGTTGACGCTTGGTGAGCAACATCAAAGAAGCGCCACCTTTTGGGTGTTTCATGGTCAACCACTGGCTGATGAAATCCGAACCAGATGTTTATCCTTACGAACAACTGGAAACCGATGGTTCAACCCATTGGGATGGAGTAAGGAATTATCAAGCAAGAAACATGATGCGCGATGAAATGAAGATCGGCGATCTTGTTTTGTATTATCATTCTAATTTCAAACCTCCACATGTCGCAGGTGTCGCTCGGGTGTGCAAAGAGGGTTATCCTGACCACACATCATGGGATTCCAGCAGCAAGTATCACGATCCAAAATCAACCCCTGAAAACCCCCGGTGGTTTATGGTGGACTTGGAGCCAGTTTGCGCCCTGAATACGACAGTCCCTCTCCAATCCGTAAGGGATAACCCTGCGTGCGAAAACATGCTTCTGATTCGCAGAGGTCAACGGCTTTCGATTCAACCAGTGGAAGTCAATGATTTTGATACAATTTTGGCCATGGGTGGATTGAGCCGTAGTGATTTGTAACTCAACCTTCATGAACAGACCCTTCAAGCGTTAAACGGTGAGCCAATGACTGAAGACCAGATTCCAGTTGCACCTCGAGCTGCCAACATCGAGTACGCCATACGCGATGTGGTTGTTCCTGCAACACAACTCGAAGCGCAAGGCCACACCATTCTGAAGTTGAACATTGGCGACCCAATTGCCTACCCTGGACTTCCGACGCCCGAACACATGGTCGAAGCATATGTGCAAGCCCTCCGGGACGGTCACAACGGTTACTCTCCTTCATACGGCTTGCCAGCGCTACGAACCGCCATTGCTGCCGACGAACAGTCCAAAGGCTGGAACGCTCGTCCAGAGGACATTTACGTATGCCACGGCGTGACCGAGGCGTTGCAAATTTTGTTTGCTTCAGTGCTGTGTGAAGGGGACAAAGTTCTCGCACCCGGCCCCCATTATCCACCCTACATGGCTTACCCCCAGATGTACGGTGCCACCACCGTCGAATACCGCCTCAAGCCGGACGACGGTTGGCGCCTTGATCTCGAAGACATCAAATCAAAAATGGACGATTCTGTTCGACTTTTGGTCCTGATCAATCCGAACAACCCGTGTGGAAGCGTTGCAACCCGGCGGGAAATACAGGCTGTCTTAGACATCGCACGCTCCTATCCAAACTGCATGATTGTAGCCGATGAAATCTACGATGGGCTGGATTTTACAGGTGAACAAGTCAGCGTAGCACGTTGCTCCAACGACGTACCGGTGATTGCACTCAACGGTGTTTCCAAGGTCTACTACGCCCCTGGCTGGAGGATTGGTTACATGGCCATTCACGATCCAAAAAATCGATTGGTTCTCGTTCGAGACGGCATCGAAAGGATGCTCCGTTCCCGGCTTTGCGCCTCGACACCCGCACAACTCGGTTACCTGGCTGGGCTTGAATCAGATCGATCTTGGATGGAAGGCTACGCTGCGAAGGTTGTGAGGCAAAGGGATGTGTGCGTTGAACGCATTCAATCAATCGAAGGCCTCGAAGTTCAGTCCTCTGGAGGTGCCTTCTACATGTTCGTCAAATTAACCGACCCAAAGTGGGCTGCAGATGACAAACAATTTGTTCTCGACCTCCTTCATGAGGAGCATGTTTTGGTTGTCCATGGAAGCGGCTTCTCCCCCGAACTTGGCCGTGGGCATTTCCGATTGGTCTACCTGCCTGATGTTGATGTGCTAAACGAAGCCTTTGACCGAATTGACCGGTTTTTAGCCCGCCATCGCTAATCTGGTCGCCGATGAATTGATGGTTAAGGTCCGTGAGGGTTGCACATGCATGGGGTCGTTGGTAGGATACGCCTTGCCCTGCTGGGGTGCATGTTTTCGATTGTTTTGTTGCCCCTTGCATCGGCATCCACTGTTTCAGATGTCACGGATTTCAAGTTGGAATATTTCTATCCAGTTGTCGTAGCCTTTGCAGTAGCAATACCTGTTTGGCGTTGGTTTATTCCAAATCAACTCGCAAACCTGCAAGTGGCGTTCGAAATTGACGATAATTTGTACGAAGTTCACCGGATTACGAAGGACGTCGAAGACGCTCGTGCCTTGCTACAAGAAGGTGGAACTGCCTTCGGTATTGGCCTGTATGTTATGGGCATGACCGGTGTTTTGTTGTTGATCACGGAACTGCTGTTCAACCCTGAAGTGTACTACCTTCCGAATCTCTTCTTGATTGGAGTTCTCGTCATCATACCAGTCTTCATTTCACCATGGGAAACCCTCAACGCACAACTTGTGGGTACTCGCAAGGGAAGTTCCGTGTCAAAAGTTTATGTCAAACTTGTTCGCCGTTTCATGACCCTCTTCATTCTTTTTGCCGCCACCTTTGCTGTTGTGGTTTACGGCAGCACTCAATCAACTGGTGCGGCTTTCATCCGACCAATTTGGGTTGCAGCAGCCTTGTTGACATTCATGGCTCCGACCATCTTCGCATATGGCCGCATCATGGGTGCGTCTTGGAACATGATCTTGATCAACAAATGGCGCACAGCCAATGGACGGCCAAATCCAATTGACCCAGA
>DUKM01000103.1:10747-21723 GCA_013329255.1 Candidatus Poseidoniaceae archaeon
ACCGCTCTGAATGGAATCATAACGGTTTACCATGTCCTGTTCAATGATGTTTCTGAAGATAAGGCGTTTCTAATCTTGAATTACGGTGGCGTCTTGGGTTACATGGTGTTTGAGCGGGTTGACTTGATCGCTGCAATTTTGTTTGAATGGCAATTTATCAAGGAACTTCCCCAATTTTTATCGCTTTACCTATCGCTCAACATCGCGATTGTTGGCCTCGCTTTCATCTTTGAACTCACACGGAACCTAGTCTTAGGTGGTCAATCGTTTGGTGGCTTATTTGGTGTGACGCTTGATTCCCCAAGGGAAATTCGTACAGAAGTCGAAGCGCAGTCAAGGCAACTCACATTCGCTTTCGCAGGGTTCTCCGGCTATACCGTGTTGCTGCTTATCTTGGTGTGCTACAAGGAATTCGGTGGTCTCATGCCTTTCACGGGCGTGCTTGAAGCCGATCGGTTTGGATTTGATGAACGAGCGAGGTTGGAAGCCACATGGATGTTTATTGCTTTGGGCCAAGCTGTCTTTTTGTTTACTTGGGGGCTCTCCATTTTCCGGTTCCGAGCGCTTCGAAAGCTTCGGTTTGACTTGAACCCCGATGAACGAAGGGATGGTGCGGTGAAATTCGCTGAAGGTGACTGGATGCGAACCCTTGTCGAAGAGGCAGCAATCTCCGAAGATTTGGACGCATTGATTGAATTCCAAAGGCGCTCGATTTCAGGTGACCCTTCCTTGATACGTCATGAAAAAGCCCGTGCTCACATGTGGGAAATGGCCCTTCGTGGTCTTTGGCCCCGAGCGATTGAGGAAGCGAAAAAAGTACTTGCTCAAGCAGGTGGTGACGATGACATCTGCAGAATGATCATCGCCGCCGGGCACATGGCATCACGACGTTTGGACGCAGCAAGAGAAGCTCTTCACGGCCTTCAACAACCAGAAGGTTACGACGAACCAGAATTGCTAGCCTTTGTTTGTGAATGGCTTGACCCTTGGCAAGGGAAGGTGGAGGAAGATGATTTCTGGGATTGGGAAAACAACTCATGCATTGACCATTTACAAATCCTCATGCGAATGCTGCGTGGATGGCAACCATCCCCCACAGACCAAACCATTCACAATGACCGACTCACTCGAGTGGCGCAACTCTCCATGGTCAGCCTAATGCGGGCACAACGCCGTCACGATGAGGCGCTTGAATTATCGCTTCAACTGGTTCGAAACGATCCACTGGGTGTTCGCCCCCGCCTTGCAGTGGCCTTGTGCCTTGTGGATAGAGGGGATTGGCACAGCGCTCGGTCCATTCTTTCAGAACTCAAAGTCAGCGATGGAAATGACCCGCGGGTCCTCGCTCTTGCTGCCATTCTCGGCCAAACCGTCGATGAAGAAGAAATGGAAGTTTCACTTGCAGTTGGTGATGGAAAAAGCCTTCGTAAGTGGATCAACGAAGCACCTGTCAATGCAGTTGCGGGTCTTGTGGTCAAAGGTGGCATGGATGAAGCAATCAGCGCCAACGTTCTGATTGCTGCGCACGAAGCAACCCGACGTGGCATGCCACCAAGGTTTTCGTTTGGATTGCTTACCATTGGTTTCAACTACCTTGTTCTTGGCCCATTATGGGTCGTTTTGGCCATCCTGGCTTACGGTGAACAAGGAGAGATGGCAGGTTCTCTGGTGTTTGGTACCTTGCTGTTGCTGCACATCGGAACACGGCGATTTTCAAGGCAGCAGCGCAGGGTTATTCGTCACCGAGATCAAAAATCGATGGTGGCTTACGCTCGACGGATGAAGCGGTTCAAGGTCAGCCCTGAACGTGGAAATATTCCTGTTGGCACACATATGCTCCTCTCTGGTATGCTTATCACCATCAACGGGGTAGTGCTCGACCTCGGAATGCCGGGCTGGCTCAGTGAACGGTTGCCCAGCGACACCGACAAAGCGGTAAAGTCAAGGTTGAAGCGTCAATCAAAGAGCATCTCAAAGTCAAGACCACCTCGCTTGCAACCCCTCGGCGGTGGATGGTGGCTCAAGCGTCCAAAGGAGGAGGGATCGGAAATACCTGCTTTGGAACGACTGATTGGTCAGGCTGCGTACAGAGGTCGCCAGCAACAACAGAACAAAAAGAAAGGAAAGATAGGTAAAATGCCTGCAGCTTCAACGAGTTCCAATTCAAAACGCGTGACAAACATGGACCTTGATCAGAGGGAAATACCAACCAACACCCGAGTCTCAGAACGCGTCCAATCTCCACGGAAAACTTCCAACGTAGTTGTAGGAAGCAAAACAACCGGTCCAAATGTTCGCCCGGGTGGGCCGTCATCCGATGATAGCGTGGATTTCAGTTGAAACACAAGGGATGGTGACGCCATCAATGAGTTCAAAGACCGACCGATGAATGGCTGAGGCATGACCAACAAGCGTGGCGCATGGACACCGGAATCATCCACACTGACAAAGGCGCAATCCGTGATGGATGCTGCTGCCCAAAGCGGCAGTCTCTATCGCCATGGACTCGGTATGATCGCTTCAGAAAACATCATTTCACCCATGGTTCAGAAAATCATAGCAAGCGATTTGCACGGGCGCTATGCAGAAGGAATGCCGGGTAAACGTTACTACCAAGGCTGCGATGATTTTGATACAATCGAAAGCATTGGGATTGAGTTGGCTCGGTCTGTCTTCAACGCACCGTTCGCCAACATACAATCAACTTCTGGGACGGTTTCAAACATTGCCGCCCTCAAAGCTCTCGCAAAGCCTGGCGATGACATAACGGCTGTTTCAACGGCCGATGGTGGTCACATCTCCCATGCCCGGATGGGTGCAGTGGGTTTGCGAGATCTCAATTTGTCCACCTACCCATGGAACGAAGAACGCATGGAACCGGACATCGACGGAGCATGCGAATTGATTCGTTCTGTAGAACCAAAGGTGGCCCTTATCGGTCAATCTGTGTTCCTGTTCCCTACCCCGTTGAAAGAAATTGCAGATGCAGCCCACGAAGTCGGTGCCAAAGTCATGTACGATGGAGCGCACGTGCTCGGGCTGATCGCAGGTGGTGTGTTTCAAGATCCACTGAGGGAAGGTGCTGACGTCATCACTGGTTCTTCTCACAAAACCTTCCCTGGACCGCAGGGAGGGTTTTTGCTGTCAAGCAGCGAGGACCCTGCCTTTCAAAAGCGGCTTAACAATGCTGTTTTCCCTGGCGTTTGTTCTTCCTACCACCTCCACCATGTTGCTGGTAAGGTCATCGCATTAGCAGAATTTGAAGAGTACGGAGAAGCCTATGCCAAAGACATCGTTCAAAATGCCAAGCATTTCGCATCCGCTCTTGCCGCAGAAGGTTTCGATGTGCTGGCTGAAAGCCGTGGCTACACCGCTTCCCACCAAGTCCTGACTCGGCATGGAGGCAAGGATTCAGGGGCGGGAGCAAAAGCGGCTCGTTTGCTTGAAGACGCTGGCATTATCACGAACATGAACATGCTTCCTGGTGACACCAAAGCACTCACTCCTTCCGGATTGCGTCTTGGCGTACAAGAACTCACGCGCGTCGGAATGGGTCCCGGTGAAATGGAAGAAGTGGCCCGACTTTATGCACGCGTTCTCATTCACGGTGAAGATCCCTCGTCGGTGAAAAACGATGTTGCAGATTTGAAATCCAACCACCAAGTCATTCGCTACTGTTTCAACGAAGAAAACCAAAGTGGTTACCCTCTTTGAGTGGATTCTATGGACCGCACCGAAGGCACTGAACACCACGAGAACAAAGTGTTGAATGAGTTACGTGCCGAATTCAGCTGCACTCATGGGACCATCGTTGATGGTGCAGTGCGTCAATGGATTTTGTGGAACACCACCGACCTCTATGCTTGGTGGCATTCCTTTGAAGATCAGTGCCAAACCCCCCTAGGTCGCAAATTAATGAACGCCTGCGCAGATCAAGAGGAATACATGCTGAAAACCGATAACCTGCTCCCTAACGGTTGGTTCCGCAGAGCGAAGCGACAACAAGATCATCTTGACCATCGTTGGAAAAAATACGGCTGGGGGCGCTATTCAGTCGCCCAACAAACCGCACAATCCCTTGTGTTTGCACCAATGGTTTCGGGCATCGCATTGGCCACGAACGAACTTCTGCATGACCGACGCCAAAAAATAGAATGGCATCAACTCAGCCAAAACACCATTCGATTCGAACTTAAACCAGATGCTAATGTTCTGCCAACAGCACCACCTCCGCCAAGCCTAGCGTGGAGCAGACCTGCAGAGGTTGGATTCTCTTCGCCCCCGATTTTTGATGAGTTGGCGCATGAAGGGGCGGGCCTCACCATTGGCGGCGAAACGGTTTGCCTCTTTCCGGCAGACGCGTTCACTCGACTGTTCCACACCTGCAGGGCGTATCCTAATTCAGTGTCTCAGGAACGGAAAGACGCTTGGCAAACACCAGACTTGGATGATGGAGAACGGTCTGTTTTGCTGATGGTCGTTGCTTCAATGGCCTCGCTGGTGAACAACGGCGAGCGGCCCATTTACATCGAAAGCCAAGCAAGTTGGGACCCACTGATTCAACATTACCTCGCAGCGAACGGATGGGGGCAACCATCTTCGGTCGAGGCTTTGGGATCCAAGCACGGTGTCCGCTTCACTTTACCAGCGGGTTCAACATTTCCATTTCTCGTTGGATGGCTTGTTGCTATGTGGGAGCGAGGTCATGGAAAAGCCTCTAAATTTACGCTTGTTTCCAAAGAAGATTGTTGGCGCTTAGAAGTGGACTCAAGGCTTGCTTACAACTAAGGTCCTGTGAGGCTGTTTGGCCTGTTGGCAACGTACGAAATCCGCCCATCTATGGTTAAGGACTATAACCACTGCATGGAGTCGGGAAACTTGCACAGATGTGCATGGTGTTCTTTATGTCGCTCAATCACAACCAAATGGCCTACGCTGCTATTGTTTCAACCTTGATTTTTGGCTCCATTTTCGTCGGCCTTTCCGGCTACTTCCAAACAAGCGAAGGCTTGGGTGGATTCGAGAGCGCAGCCGATGACGATTTGAGAGGCGGAGGTACCACCCTCGGAATCGCCACGGACACCGACGGTGACGGCTTATCTGATGTGTTGGAAAACACCCAATACGGTACTGATCCGGAAGATCCGGACACCGATAAAGACGGAATGAGCGATGGTTGGGAAGTAGATCACGGTCTTAATCCGCTGGATAATGGCGAATCTGAAGACCTGCTCCAAGACCCCGGCGAAGCAGATACTGATGACGCCAATATTGCCAACGAATCTGATTCATGGCCTGACCCAAGTCAAGGTCCAAATGGAGATCCTGACCGCGACGGGCTCATCAACAAAATCGAGGAAGAACTCGGTACAGACCCTCAACGAAGCGACACAGATAACGATGGCCTCAATGACCGTTGGGAGTCCCTTTACACCATGACTGTTCAGACACCTGGCGGCGATGTTACGTTGTTCAACCCTCTCAACGGGAACTGGGATTGCCTCTTGCTCGACCAAGCCATGGAAGACACGCTGTCCACCCGTTACAACGGTGAAGGCGGCGCTGCTGACTGGGATGAACTAGGAAACTCAATCGGTGCCCATTCCTGTGACATGGTGCTTGATACCGACGATGACGGACTCGCCAACTTCGAGGAAGAAGCCTTCGGAACAAACCCTACAGCCCGTGATTCTGACATGGACTTGATTGACGATATTGTTGAAGTTTCCAACACCTCTGTTGGCCTCTTCATCGGCGTTGGCGAATCATGTAACATTCCATTGCTCGACCCAATCACCCGCACCGCTCCGTTCCAAAACCAAGAGCGATCTTGGTTCATGATGGACATGGACGACGATGGATTGCTCAACGGTCCTTCAGACTGGGACACTGACGGCGATGGTATGCCAGACGGATTCGAGTACTGCTACTCTAATGTGGCTGACCAACCAATGAACAACGCTCTCGAGACACTCAACCCTGCGAACGCCTCCGATGGCTACGGTGACTGGGATGAAGACGGAATGAACAACTACGAGGAATACCAAGTGGCCAACATATTTGGCCCAACCAACTTCACTTCACCATGGCGCATGGACACCGATTTGGATGGCATGCCCGACGGCTGGGAGGCCACCAATGGACTCCATCCAAGAGACGGTGCAAATGGCGACCTCGATCCTGACCATGACGGATGGGACGCAGATGGCGATGGCGCTGTGCGTTACGAAACCCTCGAATACACCGCTGTGGTCATTGGCATCGATGTCATTGAAGACCAGTGGGTCGAAGCCAATTCCACGGTTGCGCGTGCTCAAATCACACTCGCTGGTGGTAACAAGCAAACAATTCCGATGGTTGCTCCTGTTTCCGGCTATGTCTATGAAATTCACGTTTCGATTGGCCAAGCTGTCGAATCACGACTGTTCACTTGGATGGAAATTGTCGAACCGGAAGAACAATTCACCAACCTTATGGAATACAACGCTCGTGATCGAGATGGAGATGGAATCATCGACGGTCGTTCAACTGACCCGCTCAACCCAGATACCGACGGTGATGGACTCATCGATGGCATCGAAGTAATGGGCTGGGAGATTCTTGTTGTCAACAACGGTGTTATTCGCACATGGGTCACATCCGATCCAGGTTTGTTTGATACCGATGAAGATGGCCTTTCAGATTACAACGAATTTGCAACAGTCTGCACAGGTGGTTCAAACGCCTCCAACCCGGACACGGACGGAGACGGTTTGGGCGACCAAACAGAGGCCCTTTCTGGTTTCTCCTGGGAAGGAATCGCTTACTTCACCAGCCCTTGTATGTTCGACACAGATAACGATGGATTGGAAGACGGTGAAGAAGTAATTGCTGGTAAGGACAACTTCCTCACCCACGCTAACAACTCAGACACCGATAACGACAGTCTGATCGATGGCAACGAAGTACTGTTTGTGCCTCGTCCATATCAAAACCCTACAAATCCACTCATCAACGATACTGACGGTGACAGCATGCTGGATGGATGGGAAATGCAAGTGAAATCTGCAGAAGAGAACACAAATTCTCACAGCCTGTGGGTTGTGACCTCTTCATGGACCCGTCCTGGGTGCGTTGCTTCGCAAACAAATGACTGTTCAATGGAGTCAGGCGGCTATGTTTGGCAAAACAACCTTGGCGGCTTTGTGATTGAACCAATGTTTAGCGTTTCGGAAATGAACCTCACTGGATTTGCTATGCCATTCAATGATTTCTGTTCTTGTAACGGTCGTTGGGCGTTGGACCCTTCGCTTGATTCCCTCAAGGATGATACCTTTGATATCGATAACGACTCGCTTGCCAACGGTGCGGAAGCTCCTGACAAGTGGAACACGAACCCTGTGGATGATGACACTGATTCGGACATGCTCCCTGACGGCTGGGAAGTGTATTACTCCGGTCTTGCTCTCGAAGCCGGTCTCGTCGACAACGCTACCGTGAGCGCATACGGAGCACGTGGCGTTCTGGATCCATCCATGCCTGACAGCGACCTTGACGGTATTGAAGATGGTCTGGAAGATCCGGACCTCGACGGTTTGAACAGAACCGGTTTGATCAAGAAGTACTGCCCTGGCTTTAATGATACAACCAACTCAGAGTGCAACATCGATCCCGATTCCCCTGACGGCAAGCGGTTCTATGACAACCTTGAGAATTACACAAACTTTGAAGAATTTGAAAATGGAACCAACCCAATCACGAACGACACTGATGGCGATGATTGGAACGATGGGCCCGAAGTCTACTACCAAGACGGTGACGGTGACGGAATGGCAACAGGTTGGGAATTCCACTTCCAGTTTGACCCGGAAGACGCTGCTGATCGAATGGTCGATCAAGACGGTGATGGTCACGTCAACTATTGCGAATACAAGTGGGATACAAACCCACGAGATCCAACAAGTTTCCCAGGACAAGGTGAATTGTGCGATCCCTTCGCAACAGATTGATTCGTCCCTTTATGGGCCAAATCGACCTAAGTTTCATCACTGACTCATGGTGTGTTCAACACATGAGCACCCACATGCGGTCGAGAGCAATCCTCTCCACAGTTGTGCTCATCCTTGTGCTCCTGCCGCTCACAGCAGTGGACGTTGGGGCACAAGGGACGAATGAACCACCAACATTGTTCCACTTTTACCAGACAGATGGCGATCATTTCGATGAAGTCCTCACGGTCAACGGGACATCGAGTGTACCGCTGCAGAACGTGACTTGGCAAGTGGTGAACATCAGCCTCTTTGACCAGTCAGAAGTGATTGTAAGCGGAGATTTCCTGTCCAGCGTCATCCCTTCCGGTGAGGAGCGTTGGTCATGGATGCTTTCGATCGACGTATCGGGCGTGGATTGCACATGTGCGGTTGAAGTGTTCTTTGATGGACTGCATGAAGAAGAGCCCGCCACGATTATTGTGTACTTAGGTCAAGAAATGGCAACTCATCGACCTGTGTTGAGTCCGCCTGAACAGGATTTGTACCTTTTGACCACGGGCATGTTGCATCTTCAACTTGATGCGGTTACACCTGACGGTTCGTTGAACGGTTCGATGATATATGCAACCGTATGTGAAGCACCTTCCTCCGTTTGCTTAGTCGAGTCAGTGCCGTTTAAACTGGTAGCGACTTACAACGATTACGTCCAAATTACCATGGACGCCACAGATCTCTTACTTCCAGATGGGTTTTGGCGATTCACGGTTGAGATGGAAGATCGAACACTCAAGCCATCCAATCTAGTCAATTTTACCATTCATCTCGACCGTCAAGCACCCATAGTTTTGCTCTCCCACACTCTATCAAGCAATACACAGGTTGAGAATGCAGCACAGAACAATGATGCGGACGTACCGACGACACCAGAACACACGGAAATTTTCTTCATCGCCGAGGTATCAGACGGCTACGCTGGTGCCAGCGAGGTCCTTACGTGGTCGAAGACTTCCCCCTCTGGAAGCCAGTCAGCATTTGCTGATGCGTCGTTTATTTCAGACTCCAGCGTTTCCCTTGTCCCAGATGAAGCTGGTGAATGGACCATTATCCTCCTTGTGAGGGATTCAGCCGGCCACCTTGTTCGTTCCACTTCCTCCATCATGGTGGAAAATCAAGCCCCAACAGTGGTTCTAACCTTAGACGGGTTGCGTGTGAATGACGGCGATTCAGTGATGTTACCAGCCGGTGATTCTTGGTTGATGAGCGCCAACCAAAGCGTAGATACCGAGAACGATAAACCGGGCTTAACCTACACATGGTACCTCGATGATGCTATGATTCACACTGGTGTTTCTCTTCTTGGCGAAGAAGTCGTTCGGTTGATGGAACAAGGTACCATCAACTCAGAAGGTACTCAATCGATGAGGATCGTTGTGACTGATGATGACGGAGCCTCAAACGAAGTTACGTTTTTCATCTCATCTCAAGTTGATTCCATGAAGGGTTCACAAGGTCTGCTTGGAGCTAACACGTTTACCCTCGCACTGGTGATTGTTTTGGTTCTCTCATCGCTTCTCGTGATTCGAATGGGCACAACACCACCAAAAGAATCCCTTCCAAAATGGCAAAGGAAAAAAGAGTAGTCGGCCATCTTACACCCCATTATGGGCAATAAATTGTATGCCACTTTAGGGCAACGGTTGAAGACGGGCCACCGTTTGGTATGGGTATGTACGACGCTGCATTGGAATTAATTGGGGCCAAACCCAAACCGATTTCTACGGACGAATACAGACGAAGGGTCAATCGTTTGACCTCTCAACTTCGACCGGGGGATCTTCTCATTGTCCCTGCTGCAGCAATGGCTGTACACTCAAATGACGTCAAGTATCCTTTCCGGACTCAAAGCGACATGCTTTACCTCGTCGGCTGGGATGAGCCCGATGCTGTTCTGACCGTTCATCGCGGTGAAGAAGATTGGGTTACGACCCTTTTTGTCCAACCCAAAGACACACTCAAGGAAATATGGGAAGGGCGACGCCCCGGTATCGAAGGAGCCCTAAAAGGATGGGCAATCGACGAAGCGCATTCCACTCATGATCTCAATTCTCAACTATCTTCTCTGCTTTCCGCTTCTTCTCGAGTGCTGCTTCGTACTGGTATCCGTCCTGAAATCGATGCGATTGTGGTGAACGCCATGGAACGAAGAGATCGTGCGCGCCAGCACTTTGGAACCGGACCGGTTACAATGGAAGATCCGAGCGCTCGTATAGCGGAATTGCGCTTGAGAAAATCAGCAGCCGAAATCGAACAGATGCGCTTTGCCTCTGATGTCAGCAGCATCGCCCATGTCGCAGCAATGCGCAACACCAAACCTGGAAGGATGGAATACCAACTTCAAGCCACCATTGAAGGGTTCTTTGCATACGCTGGAACTTCCGGCTGGGCTTACCCCTCCATTGTCGGATGTGGCGATAACGCTACTGTTTTGCACTACCATGAAAATGACGATGTTTGTGAAGATGGAGAAGTCATTTTGATCGACGCAGGTGCTGAATACAGGGGCTACGCCGCTGACATCACCCGTTCTTGGCCCATCAGTGGAACTTTTAGTGAAGCCCAGAAAGAAATCTATCAACTCGTCCTCGACGCCCAATTGGCAGCGATTGACAAGTGTCGCCCCGGCCTTCCGTACAATGCACCTCACGATGAAGCACGCAGGGTTTTGGCTGAAGGACTCGTTGAACTTGGTGTCATCTCCCAAACCGTCGAAGAAGCCCTCGACATGGAATCTGGTGATTTGAAAAAGTGGTACATGCACAACACCGGTCATTGGATTGGTCTTGATGTCCACGATGTTGGCGTCTACAAACCAAACGGGGAACCAAGGTTGCTCGAAGAAGGAATGGTGCTCACCGTCGAACCTGGCCTGTACTTTGGTGCATGGCGTCCTGATGTGGATTGCCCGCCCAGATATGCTAATCTTGGGATTCGAATTGAAGACGATGT
>DUKM01000053.1:0-1073 GCA_013329255.1 Candidatus Poseidoniaceae archaeon
CGCGGTGGAGACGTCATCTTGCTCGGCGGTTCAACCTACAGAGTCACCAACATCCAAGGAACTCGAGTCAACGTAGCATCGGTAACCGGTCACCGACCAACCGTGCCATCGTGGTCTGGTGAAGCAAGATCGCGCTCACGTGAACTCTCCAACGCCTTGCTTGACCTGATCGGCCATTGCATTGTTTCCTTGCGAAGGGAAGAAGACCCACGTATTGTGTTACGAGACGCCTATGGATTGTCCAATGACGTCGCCAACGCAATTGCTCGTCATTTGGAAGAACACAGCCTTGATTCGTTCCAAGTTCCAGATCCAAACCGCATCCTCGTCGAACAAGTGATTTCAGGAGGTCATCCGACCTACATGATCACAACCTGCAGGGGTCGAGGCTTCAACACCGCTCTTGGCTACTTCATGGCAGGGCTCGCTGAATCGAACAACATCGCCGTCATTGAGATGTCCTTTGATGAAAACGGATTGTTAATTCGCACCTCTGAAGAAGTCGATCCAGGCCAAATGTACAGCGCTTTTAGAAACAACAACCACAATGAAGTCATCGAGCGTTATGTGGTCAACACGCAAATTTTTGCCAAGCGATTTAGAGAGGTTGCTGGCCGTTCTATGATTATTCCAAAGCGCATTGGTGCCGAAGAAATCAGCCCACAGCAATTCCAACAAAAAGCGGAAGCTCTGCTCAATAAACATCGAACAACCGATGACAGCCTTCTCATGAGGGAAGCCAAAAATGAAATCATGTTTGGCGACATCGATATGAAAAGTTTGGAAGTGTTCCTCGAATCATGCGTTCAAGGGGATGCAAGAATCGTTCACAACAAGGTGACAGTGCCCTCAAGGCTTGGCATGTCTTTGTTCATGTCGGCTTTTGAAGACTTGATGGCCATGAAAACGAGGGCATACCTCGTCAAGGACATCGACCCCGCAATCCTTCGCCGATTGCTTGGAACTCGAAGTTTGGCCACTGAATTAACTTCCGAACAGTTGGACAAATTCTACCTCGACAAGGCACCGATTCCACAAAACGCCAAGGAATTGATGACGCTCATGTCGCACGG
>DUKM01000053.1:1393-2268 GCA_013329255.1 Candidatus Poseidoniaceae archaeon
GGTGGACTCGATCCTGAATTCCATAACCCCCTGTACAAGGAAAAACTCGCAGGCATCGACTTGGACACGATACGCGGATGGGTCACTCAATTGTGTTCAGAAGAAAAAATCACGAAACTCGATGGAACCGGATCATCCCAACTTGATGGGAAATGGTTCTCACCGTTCATGGCTGAGATCCACGGCACCTTAGGATGCTTAGCTGTCAACGGTGGAAAGGATGTCACCGACCTCAGGGAACTCCACACTCGTGGTTTATCGTACTCCATCGCAACCGCTTTTGATGAAAGAACACCCACTGAATGGACAAAGCAATCTTTAGGCGATCCTCACGAAGCAATGAGGGTTAAGATCATCGAAATGCTTGGCAGCGAAGGCCCACAAACTGGCGACCAATTGGAAGAGCGATTGCCGTTCCCACGGGCCATGGTTGACAAAATCCTTCACGAATTGGAAACACGAAACGTGCTGTCTGTCGGATTCTATAAACAAACAGACGAGGCCGAATATATTCTCAAAATTGACGAACATAGACTCGTTGACAGTTCCGAAGATGTTGTTGAATACCGCTGGGTACAGAACCTCGTGCTGGACAAAACATTCCAGCAATATGAAGACGGTTTTTCAGCCTTTGATTCCCACGTCTTGTTCCAGAAGCAGCAAGAACTGCTTTACAGAATCACGGATTTCAGATTCAAAGATTGGCAAGACATGCAACTTGACTCCGATGTGATCATGGGTCGGCTGCTCCACAACCGAATGGGTTACACGACAAAGGACACGATCCCGATGCTGCTTGGTCTAAAACCAGAACCATGGGTTGGACCGATGGAAGAAGAGTTGCTCAAGCGAATCCCAATTGGAGAAAACGTAAC
>DUKM01000053.1:2639-5472 GCA_013329255.1 Candidatus Poseidoniaceae archaeon
GACATCAAGTACGCCATGTCCAACCTTGAGCGGCAAATGCTTGTTGTAAAACAGTTTGAAGATGTACCTGGTCGTCGAAGAAGGCTTTCTTTGTTCCACAGGGTTCACGATGTCTACGAACCATTGGATTTCGAAAGTGCACTTGTCGATGTGATTCGAAGAATGGGCCCCGTCAAAGGCAACACGCTCCGATTCTATGTGACCCGTGCCTTTGAGGACCTCACTGTGGCCTTGATGAACCTCGAAAAAGACGGAAGAATCGCAAAAGTCATGGCGTTGGTTCCCGATCCGGAAGCCTTCTACTGCATGCCTGAAGAAGTGGAATTGCTGCAGCAGCCCCGTCGCGAAGACCGCACAATGCGCATTCTCACTCAATCCGACCCCTATGTGTCCCGGTTCATCTGGGAAGTTCGTAGCGTTCTCGACCGAGGATGGTATCTTCCCGTCTTCAAGGGCATCGACCCCATTGGCAAGGTGCTGATGTTCAAGGTGAATGATTACTTGGTGATCAAGGACTTGCATGTCCCTACTGCATACATCGATGAATTCTGCGAGGCTTTCGAGTTGCTGTTGGAAAACCACGCAGACCAACTTGTAGACGTAGCAGTGTTGTCAAACTTCAACAGCGAACCCGTTTCAACCATTAATGAAAACACCCGCCAAGCGTTTGAAAGAATTGGATTCAAGATGACCGGTGAACGAATGATTCGTGGAGGTGTCGTTGATCCACAGCCCCGGGAAATCGCCGAACGGGCGTTGTTCCACCGCCACAACCTCCACCAAAAAACAAGGATGGAAAACGAAGTCATGGCGCTCAAAGAAGTCACTGAGATTCGCGATGATTTCGCACTCCGCGGCCGATGTGAATTGTACAGGGTTGACCTCAAAAGCATGGCGAGCGCCAACCGCATGCACCAAGGCATCAACCTGCGCGGGCATCAGGTCTGGGCCTCATACGAGCATTTCCAGAACCTATTAGCCATCCGTGGCGAGCCTTCTGATGACGAATTATGGGACATTGTAGAATTCTTCAGCAGCAACTCGGATCCAAACCTGTTCAAAGAACGACACGCATTGACGCAATCCGAATTCCGAAAGTTGGTGCAACCCTTGATTCGCTCAGGTCACATCGTACAAGATTTCCGTGGTGGCTTTAGAACCGTCAAGCTGGAACCTGGTGTCGATCCGGTTGAATTGCGTCGAGAGTACATTCGATCGCTTGTCAAAGACTTCCCAGTGATCACGCTCAAGCAATTGCTGCGACTCGCAGGAACCCCATTCAAACCAGAGGAGATCAAAGCCGTTCTCACCTCCTTCGAAGAGGACGATACCCTCGTCAAGGGCTTTTTAATCGAAGAACTCGATCAGGTTTGTTGGGGTCGGAAAAACCTTCTTGAAGAAGCCAAGGACATCCCACCAATCCGAGATTTTGTTCTTCCACCAAGCGACCCAATCGCACCTTATTTTGCTGACATCATGAAGGAACGATTCGGCTTCGGTTCGGCCTATTTGGTGTTCAAAAATGCTGAACCAATCGCTGCATTCAAGGCCAACACTCGGAACAACATCATCGATGTAAAAGATTACGAAGGCTCGGAAAAAGCATGGAGAATTGTCAAAGAATTTGCATGGGAGCATCAAATGCCTTTGCAAACAGAGTTGAGAATCGGTGGAAAGCGCCTCAAATGAGCCATTCCAGACCACGATTGTCCAATCACCGCACCAATGTATTGAAAAACATCGGTTCGGTAGTTTATCCATGCGTAGCAAGGCGGTGCTGCTTGTCAGCCTCTTTTTTATCAGTTTAATGGTGCCATTCGTAGCAACATCAAGCGCCCAACAGCCTCAGGACATCGAGGTGCTGCAAACGGCGGTCAATCCCGCAAACAATCACACCTATCACCTGTTAAGCGAGAGTTCTTGGAGCACAGCAGCAGAAGTGGCCAGAGCCCTTGATGGATTTTTGGTCACCGTTGATGACGCTGCCGAAAACCAATGGCTGTTCGATACCTTTGCCAATTGGGATAACCAATCCCGTCACCTCTGGACTGGACTTTCAGACGCAGACAACGACGGTGGGTACAGATGGCACAATGGTGCCCCGTTTTACTACAGAGATTGGGGGGCCGATCAGCCATCTGCGAGCGAGGATGAAGGGTACGTTCACATTGCAAGCACCAACATGGGGAACATCATGCCCGGCACTTGGAACGATTTGGAAAATGACCCACAATACTTCCCGGTTTACGGCGTGGTTGAAATTGGTCCTGGTGCAGATTACACATTGCGATTCGCTGACGAAGGCGATCGAATTGAAATCCCCCACGCTGAAAGCCTGAACATCACAAACAGCCTTGTGTTGTCGGCTTGGGTTCACCCCTACACCTCAGATGGCTTGCAGTTCATCACAATGAAGGGCGACTATGGATGGGGCATGTACCTCAACGAAGGTACGCTTGCCTATGCATCCGAATACAGCCTTTCCCAACACCCAACATCGAATCAAACCATACCAGTTGATGCTTGGACCCACATCGAAATCGAAGTGGTCGAAGGCGTTGGTGGCGAGTTTAGAATCAATGGCGATTCCGCAGGCATCATTTCCGCTGAAAAGGCACTCATCCCAGCAGGAGACTTCGGATCAAACGATTGTTTCACATCCGGCGATGACTGTGATGAATTGTTCATTGGCAGCATGGGAGCAGGTTGTGCATGCAATTACTTCAACGGAATGCTCGATAACCTATCCATTGGAACCAACATTTCAGCAAACGGCGAGGCGCCAACATGGGTATCCAATTGGACCTTTCCCGAAGGCGAAGGCATGGACACA
>DUKM01000053.1:5895-8138 GCA_013329255.1 Candidatus Poseidoniaceae archaeon
ATCGAGGGTATTTCTGGCCAATCTGGAGACAACCTGCTGTTCTTCGCCGAACTCGAACCAATGACCAAAGAGATCGATTTCAGCCTCTTTCCAACATCGTTCAAGGATGAAGAAATTGTCATTGATATTTACTTCAGCAACGGTCGAGTTCCAAGTTCTTGGGACCACGATTACGCCATCGAAGCGTTCTGGGGCTTTGCCTTTGACCAATTCACCTGGCCAGAAGAAGGGACATGGTGGGTTTTGGTTGTCCCACAAACCGACATCACTGGTTTCTCGTTAACCGCATCATGGGAACTTGCTTCACCGCCGCCATCCGAAGATGAAATGACGGAACTCCTCAATGGTATTCCAGTCACAGACCAATCCATTGACGTTGGACGTCAAGCCGATTTAGAAGACCGTGTCCTGTATTATTACGTCGATGTCGAACAAAACCTCAGCAGCCTCACCGTGAGCACCTATGGTGGCAATGGCAACATCGATATTGGATTGTCTTGGGGTACGGTTCCTGACCCGTTCGAGTTCTGGTTCTTCGAAGAACCGACTGATTCTGATGAAGCCACCAACAATCCAAATCAAGGAAAAATCACCTACGCCTCAGGGCAAGGCAACGACCACGATGCCACCCTCTATGACGTGGAACCTGGCCGTTACTACGTTACAGCCTACACGTACGGGCGAGCGCTCGATTACACCATTGTTGCAAGCATGACGTTTGCGCCTGAGAACACCGAACCAGAAGATGCCATCGAACTTTCACCCGGTATCGCCTATGGACCGCTTACGGGATACGACGGCCTTGATCAATACTTCAAAATTGAAGTTCCAACTGGAACCGAACGCCTCGAAATCGACCTCGCTGAAGGCTATGGTGAAGCCACCATGTACATGCGATTGGAACAATTTCCAACAGCAGGTGAATACGATGTTCAATCTTCAACACCCGGCGCAGGTGACAAAATTGGATTCAATGATCCAACACCTGGAATGTGGTACATTCTTCTCACAACAGAGGATGTCTTTGCCAATACAATGATTACCGCTTCTTTTGAAAACCGCTACATCTGGACCTATGATGGTACACCAATTCAACTGTTCAACGGTGAAGAAATCAGCGGTCTTGAAGCGCCTGCGGAGGAATCCTTGTTGTTCTTTGTTGAATTAGAAAATCCCGGCGTGTTCCTCGAGGTCAGCACCTACGGCGGTCAAGGCACCTTGGTCTTGGAAGGCAATGGTGATGTTTTATCGTTCAACTTTGATGGCTTTTCAGTCGATGCAGACGGCGAAGACAAAGCAAGTGGGCGTCAAGGACGACCTGGAAACGACGGTATGACAAGCCAAACCGTCGAGGTGAGTTCCAAAGGTGAGGGCACAGAGCATACGCTTTACATCGAGATGCCGGCCAATGGTCGCTTTGACATTACGTTGAATGCCGTAGACGCAATCAGTGATGTCAGCATCATTGCAGTTTGGGAAGATTCTCAATTGCCGCCGATTGACGAACCAGAAGAACCAATCGACAATGGACCGATTGAGGTTTCGTGTCAAGAGGAAGCGAGAAACATCTTCACCGAAACAGACCGCAACACAGACGGCGTTATTGATGAGCGAGAATTAAGCAACCAAGGCGAAATCGATGATGTTGCTTTTTCCGAAATCGATCTCAATGGAGATGGGGAAATCGAATACAGAGAAGCCCTCCAAGCCATGTGCTCCTGTTCGACTGAACTGGGACTCTTGGTATCTCAGATGCCCGATGATGGAGTTGGCATCAGCATGGAAGCGTTCAAGGAACTTGAACTCCAGAACACCTACGACCTCATTACAATGGACACGAACAAAGATAAGTTTGTTTCAAATGAGGAAATAGAAATCGGTGCCATCATTTGTACAACAACCTTTGATGCATTTGACGCAGATGGCGATGGCGTTAACGATGAAGACGATGCGTTTCCAGACGACCCTAATGAAGCAGTGGACACGGATGGCGATGGCGTCGGTGACAACGCAGACCTCGCACCAAGCGTCGCAAATGATCTCATTTACGGTTCCATTGGTGTGATTGGTTCTGTGGTTTTCGTAGTTCTTCTTCTCGTTGGCCTCGGCTTTACCCGCAGCGATTCGGACCCACTCGAAGGCAATGATTGGGAAGACATGAAACAGCAAGACCTTGCCTCACAAATGCTTGGTATGGAGGCACCGCTTGAACAGGACCTGCAACCAATTCAGGCCGTTGAATC
>DUKM01000053.1:8466-8617 GCA_013329255.1 Candidatus Poseidoniaceae archaeon
GCAACAATGTACGCACCTCAAGCAATCATCAGCGAACCTTCTGGCTTCGAGGCTACTCTTGGGATGCAGGCAGCAGCGAGTCCAGGAATGGGAGTTTTCGATGACTTGTTGGAGCCACTCCAAGGGCAAATCGAGGCACCTTCCCAACAGT
>DUKM01000042.1:0-5126 GCA_013329255.1 Candidatus Poseidoniaceae archaeon
TCTTTGACGAGGGTGGTGGACGTTGTGGGATTTGAACCCACGACATCTTGGTTGCAAACCAAGCACTCTTCCAACTGAGCTAAACGCCCCTGTAAGCCAACGGTTGTGCCTCACCTTTTTGAGTCTTCACCTCAAAAGGCGATGAAAGAGTTCACGCTTCAACACGGTCAATCGTTGCATCGCGGTCTGGACCAACGCCGACGCTGGTGCATTGAACGCCTACAAGAGCCTCGATCTTCTTGATGTACAATTGAGCGGATGTAGGGAGCGTTGCAAATCCAACATCCTCTTTGTTCGCCTTCTTGGCAATCATCAACCACTCTTCCAGTGAATGGCCAGGGAACCCAGGCATGCTGATGTAAATCGGCTTGCAGCGTGCAAGTGCGGTTGCGCTTGCAGGCATTTCCAAAATCTCCTTTCCATCCAATTCGTATGCAACACAAATCTTCAGTTCCTCAAGTCCGCCCAGCACATCCAACTTGGTGAGGGCAAGGCCTGTGAATCCGTTCACACGTTGAGCGTGGCGCATAACAACGGCGTCAAACCATCCGCAGCGTCGCTTCCGACCCGTCGTAGTACCAAATTCATGGCCGACGGTGCCGAGGTGGTCTCCGACTTCATCTTCGAGTTCTGTCGGCATTGAACCGTGCCCAACGCGTGTGATGTAGGCCTTTGTGATGCCAATTACTTCTTCGACGTGACCTGGATGGATGCCAGCGCCATGGCCCGCATTGCCCCTCGAGGTCACCGATGATGTGACGAAAGGAAACGTGCCTTGATCGATGTCCAAAAGGCATCCCTGAGCGCCTTCAAGAATCACATGTTCATCGAGTTTAAGCGCATTATCCAGCATCAATCCAGTGTTGGAAATACTGGTCGCGTAGGCAGCGTGAATCCATGCGATGTCTTCTGCGAGTTTTTCTTCTGCGATGCGGTCTTCACAGCCAGCAGCTTCCAGACTTGCATTCATTCGTGCGGCTGTTGCTGCAATCCATGCACCATCGCCATCAACCTCAGCCAGGTCGCCAAACCTCAATCCGATTCTGTTGATTTTGTCAGCGTAGGTCGGACCAATCCCTCGCCCGGTGGTTCCAATTTTTTTGTCTTGGCCGTCGAGTATGCAATGGTAAGGGAGAATGATGTGCGCCCGCTCGCTGACGAAGAGACGATGGCCGCGAGGATCTTCGCCCGTTGTGTCCTTCCATCCGTTGAGCTCTTTGTCGAGCACCCACGGGTCGATGACCATTCCATCACCAAGAACGAGGTTGCATTCTTTACGAGTGATTCCAGAGGGAAGCAGGTGGAATTTGAGCACTTGCTCGCCGAGCACAACCGTGTGGCCTGCATTGTTTCCTCCTTGGAAGCGAACAACCCACGTTGCTTGCTCCGCAATACGGTCAACCAATTTTCCTTTTCCTTCATCTCCCCATTGGGCACCAAGAACGACGGTTGCTGGCATAGTCTTCTCCTATCCTGTATGGAGCCGCGTACCGTCTTTGAACTCTTGCTTGCTTCAGTTAACTCGTCATGAGTAGAACTGGCATATTTGAAACAACACTTTATAATCACTTGAGCATGATTCCATTCTACGACAGAGAACCCCAAACACACCGTCTATCCTACGAGAGGTCATGCATTGAGTGCACAGTACCCCCATACAGGGTTTTAAATAGAGAGGTTCTCAACTACTGAACAAGAAGTTGAGAAGATGAAACAAAATACACAAACCCAACAAGATAGCCTGAACACGAGTTCCAGGGAGCAGAAAGATGCTGCAGACATGAGCCAATCGGTGCGACGCACCGTGGAAGGGCACACACGCCCGTGCGAAGAATGTGGTGTTGTTGACTGGCAAATGGACAACAGCCGAGGCGAGATTACCTGCAACTCCTGCGGGCTCGTTGTCGAAGAAAACGTCATTGACCAGGGTGCGGAATGGACCAACCGCGACCGCAGTCAAGATCGCTCTCGAGTTGGCCAGCCGTTAACTTACACGCTCGCCGACAAGGGACTGAACACGACAATCGATGTGAGAGACCTCAACACAGGCTCTGCCGGAAGACACGGTATCTCCTCCCGGGCACGCCGAGAGTGGCGCCGACGACGCGTCATCGACGAACGATCCAAAACCCGCAAGAGCAGAGAACGAAACCTCGTTCGGGCCAACCAGTTCATTCGAGACAACTCCGGGCTCCCTAAGCCCCTCCAAGAAGAGGCAGCTCGACTGTACCGACGCTTGTCGGGCGAAGGCTTTGTCACAGGTCGCTCGATTGCGGGCGTGACTGCAGCATGCACATACCTCGTTGCACGCCAAGAAAACCTTCCACGGCAGATCCCCGATGTATCCGATGCATTCGATGTCGCAGAAAAGGAACTCTCTCGATTGATTCGCCAAGTCTCCCGTCGACTCAACCTGCACAAGATTTCTTCACCCGACCAGTACTTTGACAAGTTCATTTCAGACTTGCAACTGCCCCCGAACACGCACGTACAAGTCGGTCACCTCTGGTCTGCGATCCAACCGCACGAAGACATCTGGCAAGGTAAGAAACCGATGGGTGTCGCTGCAGCATTGATCTACAAAGCGTCCTCCGAATCAGGTTCACCGCGAACTCAATCCGAAGTGTGCAACGTGGCAAATGTGTCCGAAGTGACCCTCCGTGGTTTGCTCCGATTAATTGACGGATTGCTGAGTCAACTTGGCTATGTATCCGAACAATGAGACCCCGTTGCGGTGGCAACCTTGATGAATCGAAGGCTGGTGCTTTGAGTCATGGGCTTCAAAGCAAAGGCAAGAAAGCATAACGCTAATTCAGGCGATACGTCCGAATCGACCACAAAGAAATCAAAGAAGGAAGGAGAAATTCCATGCGGTGTCAACACCTGTGATGGGTTTGCTGACAAGAGCTTTGGTGGCCGATCCCTCTCGATCGACAATGCGGTTGATGTGTGGGGCGACAGCGGCTACACTCAGCGTAAAGGTCGGGTACGCGTCTGCAAGTCGTGCTACCGAAAGTGGAAGAAAGACAGCAAGGCAGAAGATTCCTACTGACGTTCACTTTCAGTTTCACCTCAAGGGTGTGCAAAAAGAAAGAGTACCCCCGGCTCTGCTTTCTGTTGTATGAACAACCGAGTCGTTGTCCGAAGCCTTGTAACGCCAGAAGGATGCCTAGTTGCCATGGATGATGGTCTCATCCAATGGCGCCCACATCATGGAACGAACCGCAGAATGAAATTAGATGCGATTGCAACTGTGATGTTGGTCCTCAAAGGCCCTTCGTCGCGCATTGAGATGGCGGTTGTCGGCGATGCTCAGGGTGGCGTCACGTTGTTGACGTTGCCCACAATGGAACAAGTGGACAAATTTTCAGTCGAAGGCGGAATTGTTCGTGCCCTGTGCACCGTCTCCTCGAGTGAAACTTCGTTTCTTGTCGCAACTCAAACCGGCCAGGTGTGGATGGTAGGCGCTCGCGTACCTCAACGCGGCGTCCAGTTATTTGCGCATGATGGCCCGATCACAAGCATGCGTCTTCGTGAACAAACAATCCACATCCAAAGCGGTTGGAACAGGGCCAGTTATGCCATGGATGGTTCACAAACCACTCACTTTGATGGCATCAAACCCTTTGAACAGAAGGCTCAGAAAAGAGCGAACCGACGAGCAAAAATCATGCAATCTGAACAACGGCGCAGCGAACAATCGCAACCATTGATGCTGGATTTGCCCGTCGTTGCTTAAACGGATTCCTTTTCCTCAAGGGGCCAAGGTGGATGAGATGTGTACCACATTGCGGTTGGTGTAGGTCGGCCCCAAGATTTTGGCGGGCTACCGTTCCGTGCTTCACACCCTCGTAAAAATTCGAGATGTTGATCTAAAACCTTCTTCACATGCGTTTTTCCACGGATAGCGGGACCCTGCAGCGGTACAATCGCAGAGGGTTGACGCGTTTTGATGCGTTCAAGGCTGTCAATTAATTCGGGGAGGCAGCCACCGGGCAAATCCCAGCGTGCTGGTCGATCTGCTCGGGGAAGCAGGCACCCAGCAAGCATCATGCTCTGCTCCTTGATCCAGAACCCCATTCCATCAGGAGAACAACCTGGCATGTGTATGGCTTCGACCTGCCCATCACCCAGTGCAAAGATCTCACCATCAGCCAGCGGCTCAGTTTGTAGAGCTGGCATGTCAGAGTCGTACCGATTGGCCCATGTGGTGAAAAAATCTCCAGTTTCAAGCGACGCTTGACCTTCTTCATGGATGTGCACGGGGCAATTCCCAAACATCTCCGAAAGGTGCTTGGCCCCGCCGGAGCAAGGATACCGTTTACTCGACAGGAGGATTCGATCAAGCGCAACTCCTTCACCAAGCAATCCTTTGACCCGTTCGACTTGGAGCGTTTGATACCATGAAGTCCCCGCATTGACCAGCAGCGTTCCTGCGGCGCCTGCAACGATGATAACGTTGGAGTCATGGTGAATACCAGGAAGGCGCAGGACACGCATGGGTGAGGGTGACGGTCGTGGTCTTTCAACACTGCTTTACGCTTCAGTTGGAAAAAGTGCAACACGCGGAAGCGTACGCTGCCCCATATCGCTTGGTTCGGTTGTGATTAAATAGGGGGAGTTGGTCGATGGGCCATGGCACGATTCCCCGAAGCAGAGGCTCGCTTGCTCCACCGCAAGATTTGCATGCGTTGCAACGCACGCAATGCAGTTCGTGCCACACGCTGCCGCAAGTGCAGTTACAAGGGTCTACGACCTAAGAACGTCGAGCGCAAAGGCGCATGATGCGTCACTTCTTTTCTGGTTTGTTTACAAACCGAGCATTGGCATGATGAGAACCATTGGATCGCCAAGCAACACCAACGGTACAATCGCTGGGAACAAAAACATCAACAACGGCAATTTAGAACTGACCCATACTTGGTCGATTCCTGCTTCTTCGAGCCCTTTGATTGATTCTACAAGCGCTTCCTTGGACGGTGTTGTTCTTGGAGCTCTTGTGCGATGATGCGCTCCTGTGGTCCCATCCGGCAATTCAATGACAGTTGTCAGCAACCAAACGTGCTTGTTGAGGACCTCATTGCGGTCAATGCGTGAGGCGTGCCATGCCAATCGAAGGTCGCCGA
>DUKM01000042.1:5555-16148 GCA_013329255.1 Candidatus Poseidoniaceae archaeon
GCGACAGAAGTGGCTTCGGAGAGCGTCAATGGCATTGTGGTCCAATCCGGTATCAGCAAAGCGACCCACATCAACGCCTTGGCATCAGCACCGCCGTGAAGAAGACGCAAACGCCAAGCCATGTCAATGATGATGACCACGAACAAAACTGAAAGGGTTCGCCACCACAACGCACCGAGGCTTGTGTCGTTGCCAAGCAAGACATCCAGAGGGTTCGAACTTTGATACAGTATTGCACCCATGATCAAACCTGCAGCGCTGACAAGGTACCACAAGGTGACAACAACATCCATTTTTGAGCCGCGCAGCAAATCCGAAAAAGAAGGACGCCCGAGTACGGCTCCGCTGGCGTACGCTACGACTGCAGATGCGGTGAGGTAGATGGTGAAGTCGGCACCTTGGTTCATCAAATCCAATGCCCAGAGAAAGAGCGCTGGTTTCACCCAAACCAGCCAGTGCTCGTTGTTGACACGACGCTCTTTGTGGTCCATCCACGCTGCCCAACCCATGCCGAGTGTGAGTGCGAAGATACGAGACCATCCAAGAAGGTCCGTTTCGCTGATGTCCATGATGTGCGGGGGGCGGCAATCAACTTAAAGACGGCCTACACACAGCAACAGGTAGCGACCAAAGGGGCTGTAATTATGGACATCGAATCTCGTCTTCAACAAGTAGCCACTGTCATCAACCAAATTGACGACCCTAAAGTCCCGCGAAACATCCGCCGACAAGCCAAGGAAGCTTGTGAGAACTGGTTGTTGAACAAAGCCAAGAAAATTGATGTTCGTATCGCTATGGCCCAGTCGAAATTGGAAGAGCTCTACGAAGATCCAAACATCCCACCGGAATTTGGAACGCTTATTCTTATGATCAACACCGAGTTAGAAAAGATTCTAACCGAAGTCCTCTGATCATTCTTCTTCTTCAATGGCCGCCAGCAGGCGGTTAAGCAATGGCCGCATTTCTTTGTCCACTTTGCCTTGATGCAACGTCGAAGACACTTCGGCTGACAACTCTTCGTGGTTGCGCAACGTATCGGCCACATCGTTGATCAGATCCAATTGATCATCTGTGATTTTACCACGGCTTAGCACACGGCCTACGGCAATACGCCCAGAGATTAATTTGATTTCACGATTGGAATACCCGAGCACCTCTTGCAACTGAGTGAGGGATTGTGTTTCAAAGGAGGAGATTCGTCCGTCCTTTATTGCCTCATGCCATGCTTCATCAATGGATGGTGCACGCTCGGACAGGAGTATGGAGATTGGGCGAGTTGCTTCGATGTTCTCCAAGACAATCTTGATGATTACAGCGAAAGGAACGGCCAAAATCATGCCTAAAATACCCCATCCGGCAAATGAAATGGCAGTCACGAGAAGCAAAACCACCGGTGACAAATCCAATGCCCTTCCAGCCCATCGAGTTTCGATGATTTGACCCCACAACTGTTGGTTGGTGAGCAGCAAGAGGATCAGCAAGGTGAGGGCTGCAGGTTCGAGCAGAATAAGACCGAGAACGATCGGGGGGAGGGTTGCAATGAGGGAACCAATGTAGGGGACATAGTTGAACAGGAAGGTCAACAACGCCCATGTGAACCACAAATCAATGCCAAAGAAAAGCATGATCAAACCGGCGCATAGCGCTGTGCCGAAGCCAACGCCAGTTTTCACGACGATGTAGGTGTTGACGCTTGCCTCAATCTTAGTGCGAACAATTTGCACTCGATCGCTGGCGCCACCTGGCCAGGCACGTTCAATTCGACCAGGAAGCAAACTAGCCTCAAAAATAATGAAAATTAGGAAAAACATCACGGTAATGCTGGTTGCTAACAAGGACCCAACGCCCGCAAGCATGCCAACAGCGGCATCTGAAAGTTGCTGGTCGTTCTCCAACACGCCCCACGATGCAAGGTCCTCCACGAGGGAATTATTCATGGCCTCTTCGTCTTCAAAGGCTGTAGAAATGAGCGGGGTGGTTTTAATGTCGTGCCAGCGTTCTTCGAGAAGGTTGTTGTAGTCCTCCATCTTATCTTCATCTTCAATGACTTCTGCTGCTTGTTGGTAAGCGAAAAAGGCTGCACTCGAAACAATAAGCAGCGTTAACATCACCATCGTGAGGTAAGATAGAATGACTGGGAAGCCGTTCGTAGAAAGGTAATCCGAGCCAGGTTTGAGAACGAAATAAATGCCCAAAGCAATGAAGAATGGTTGCAGAACACCCTTCAATAAAATGAGCCAGAGAACAGCCAATGTGACGATAATTAACACATGAGCAAAGGTGGATACCCGTCGGTTAAATCGGCCTGAATCCCAAGCGGTGTTGGCGTGTTCCATGCGGGGGGGTGTACCCTATGACTCTTGAAGATAATCCAGTTCACTCGGATTCTGTTGATGGTTGAGGGTCATTGTCCCCTTCATCATCTGGCAGCGGGGGCAAGCGAAGCGACATTAAGGCAGCAAGCACCATCAAAACACCACACAGGTGGAAGGCGGTATGGTAGTCGAAAGGCCAATCCCTTGCATCGGTGAAGACCCACACAAACCCTCCGGTAAGCGGCCCCATTATCCTTGCGAGGGCTCCAACTGATTCCTGTGCACCCATCACGACGCCAAGTTCGTAGCCTTCAGATTTGGCAATTCGTGTCAAGAAAGAAGATGATGATGGTTGGAACAATCCATTGCCGACTGAAACGAGAGCGCCGACGATTAGAATGTGAACCCATCGCTGTTCGAATTGAGTGTAGGGTATGAGCACGAGGCCAATACCGGTTACGAGAATCGCCATCGGGATCAAACGACGGGTGCCAAACTTCCGACTCAAGGGACCGATGAGCAAGCCTTGTGTCAAAATACCAGTGATCCCAATCATAGCAAACACACGACCGTTTTCTGCCTCGGTGAATGCCAGACCGCCCTGGTCGGGTGGCATCTGAGTGTAGAGGATGAACACAGCATGCATGATGGTAAAACCGAAGATGAACAGCATAGACACCCAAATAACAACTGAAACACTACCGGACCGAAGCATCGAACCTGTGCTTTTCATTGTATGAACCATACCAGCAGCCCATGACTTCCGCTCACCCTTTGTTCGACGTTCGGGTGGCAGCGATTCAGGCAGGTTGCGAACCGCCACAAGCAAAGAGAGAATGGACAGCAAACTGGCAACAGCGCATGGTAAGAAGTATGGATGCGTTTCAAAGATTGTTCCTTCGAAGACCGACCACCGACTTGCAGGGTCCGAGAGCTCACCGCCAATGAACGGCCCGAAGGTGAAACCCAGACCAAAAGCAGCACCAATCAAGCCCATTCGCGTGGCCAACTGCTGGGGAGTACTGACATCACCAATGTAGGCGCGGGCAACGGCCAAATTGCCATTGAACACGCCTGCAAGGAAACGAGCTACAAGAGCCAGAACGAGCGTGTTAGCAAGCCCAAACATGGCAAAGAACACGGTGTTCCCAACCAAACCAACCATCAACACAGGACGCCGACCAATCCGGTCGGAAAGCGAACCCCAAAACGGTGAGAACAGAAATTGAGCCGCAGAGTAAGAAGTCATCAGCACTCCAACCCATATACCGATGCTTGCTTCTTGCGACGCAGGGGTGAGATCTTCCACTAAATAGGTCAGAAAAGGAATGACGATTCCAAAGCCAATCATATCAATTACAGTGACGAGAAACAAGACGAGGAGAGCGCCTTTACTCGCGTCGACGACGTGTTGGTTCGACGACGTCGTGGTGTTCATGGCTAATGCCAATCAATGGGCCTTCTTGTACCCAACGCTTCGATACCTTGAGCCATGGCTCTAAGCGGAGGCTTCACGCTGAAGGGACTTGGCTGCTGATCGGGGTGAGGCGATCAATAACCGCTCCCAAACGCTCGACCAATCCTGCTTTTTCAGCGTGTTTGATAAGTGCAATTTCCATTACTTCATCCAGTGAATCAACGGGAATCACTTCAATCATGGATTCATACTTGGTATCGAGCAAGACATCTTGCATGTTTGCACGGGGGATGACAACGGTCTTGATTCCAGACTGGGCAGCGGCTTCAATCTTGGCGGTTACCCCGCCGATTGGGAGCACTTCCCCACGAACTGAAAGGGACCCAGTCATGGCAAGGTCTTGGCGGATTGGAATGCTCTCAAGCGCAGAAATGATGGCAGTGGCGATGGTGATCGAAGCGGAGTCGCCATCTACGCCATGGGTATCCACAAACTGAATGTGAATGTCATAATCAGAGATGTCTTTGCCCGTCAATTTCTTGATCACTGCACTGACGTTGGTCACGCTTTCCTTAGCCAAGTCAGAGAGGCCACCTGTTGCGTGAATCTTACCACCGCCGCCGAGTGAAGGCGTAACGAGGGCTTCGACTGGGAGCATGATGCCGCTGAAGTCAGAGAGACCAGAGTTGGCCCCAAGAACAGCAAGGCCATTCACTCGACCAATGCGCTCACCAGAATTGACGACGAGGGCGTAATCTTGGCGGCGTTCAATCATGCGGTCAGCAACTTGTTGCTCCAACGGTTTAGCGATGTTGCGTGCACCGAGAACGTGCGCTGCAGTGGTGAGAGGTGCGCCTTCTTCCATGGCGATATCCCCTGCAATTCGGACAAGACCGCCAAGTTCCCTCAAACGGAGGGACAACTTACCTCGGCGTCCAGCACGGCGTTGTGCCTCTCGGAGAATGATGCCGACAGCGCCCTTTTCGAAGTGCGGGATTTCTCTGCTGGTCCCCATGTCTCGTCGAACTTCTTGAGCGATGAATCGAATCAACCTGCGCCGGTTGCGGGCGGTGTCTGGCATCTCGGAGTTCACGTATACCTCGTACCCATAACCACGGATACGACTGCGTAGAGCAGGATGCATGCCTTGGATTGCATCCAAGTTTCCAGCTGCAATGAGAATGAAATCGCAAGGAACTGGTTCGGTCTTGGTGAGGGCACCGGAGGATCGCTCGGAGCGACCGGAAATTGGGAAAGCCCGCTCTTGCATGGCGGTGAGCAAGGCTTGTTGTTCTTCTAATCTGAGAAGGTTCACTTCGTCGATGTAGAGGACACCCTTGTGGGCGCGATGGATTGCCCCCGGTTCAACTCGGTCGTGTGCAGGTGTTTCCATACCTCCAGATTGGAACGGATCGTGCCGAACATCACCCAACAAGGAACCGGAGAGTGTGGCAGTAGCATCAACAAACGGAGGAGCCGATGTGTTTTCATGCTTCACTAACACTTTTGGAATACGACTTTCATCACCGGAGCTCAAGCGTCCTCGGATGAACATGTAACCAAACATCAACAGGAAGCCACCGAACAATAAGGTGATGATGTCGCCTGATTGGAGGGTAGCGATAAGAATCAGGAACCCGACTGCTGCGAAGGCAATGAGCAACATCTTTTGTGAGCGCTCACGTTGAGTGCGCATCGATTCTTTTTGCAGTTTAACGATGCGGTCGCCACGCCCAGCCGGTACGGAGCGAACGCGGGGTTCATTCTCGTCGTCTTCATTAGGATAGACGAGAAGGTCTTCCAGTGCATCTTTGGGAAGGAGGTCGCTCATTGATCGTGCAAGCATGGATTTACCCGTGCCTGGGTCACCAATCATCAGCATGTGACGACGTTGTTCTGCAGCTTTCTTGATCACGACTGAACCCGCTTCTTGACCAATCACTTGGTCAACGAGTCGATCGGGAATTGGGACATCCTCTGTTGATTCGAAATTGACAGTCTTGATCCATTCATCAACACTGTCTGCAACGATGTCATCGGCCCCTAACGAAGGCTCTGGAGCCCAAACGGTAACCTCTGTTTCGTCTGGTGCAATCACCGGTTCATCACCAGCAACAACGGTTGAATCAACCGCCTCGAGAGGGTCGTCAACGCCTTCAATATCTTCGGTCACGTTATGTCCTCCACGCTACTCCCCTTTATGGGTTTACAATCCACCATGTATCAAGATGGTGGAGTCAATTTCCGACTCAACGTTGGTCATCAAGGTACTGTTGGCCGTAGTAGACCCACTGTTCCATGGTCCAACCAGCGGGCAAACCGCTTGCTGGCAATTGAGGCCCAGCTGCCGGCGCTTGTGGAATGACTGCAGCAGGTGCTTGCTGAATCACTGGCGCTGGTGCTTGGAAAATTTGTTGGGCTCCTCCATACATGGAGTTGGCCACTGTATCGTGTACTGGTAGTTGTTTAGCGGTCCAGTCGGATTCGAGGTCCTCTTGTTGCCTGCGAGTCAACAACAAGCCGAGAAGGGCCATGATGATGACAGCAATTCCAACGAGAGCAATCATCTGCATTGGGAGTTCTTGGGAGTCAGCAACTGAAGATCCTGCATTGGCATCTGTTGGGCAATCGGCCCGGGTGTCTGCGCAAGCAAGTTCAAGATCTTGCTCGACTTCAACGAGTTGGGCTTCCAGTCCAGTGGTGTCACCTGTAGACTCCTCAATGCTGCCTTCAAGGGCTGCCTTGCTTGCAAGGAGGCCAACAAGATGAGAGTTCAAAGTGGCGTCATCCATTTCAGCAGGTGTGGGTTCAGTTTCTGTGATATCCCACTTTAGCTTGGTGAGGGTTTTGAAGTCATCACCAGCGCTGTCTGAAGCAGTCATTTCCAGTTCGTAGTAATCTCGGTCCCTCGAGCCGTCTTCACGTGCTGATTGGTCTGCAAACACCAAGGAGGGCATGTCCAAGACATTGACCCATCCGTTGGTTGATTGTGTGACGTCCAACTCGTAGGTGAGGAGACCATCACAGGTACCAGTGAGGGCGTTGCAAACGTTCCAATTTGCGTACATGTAAGTGAACACTGGTGCATTGTCAGTCAATGACATGGTCATTGTTGGTGTTTGTCCAATGTAGGTGTCCGTCATTTGAGCGTAGATGTGTCCGCTACCATCGTTGACGGTCGAGATATCCAGCGAGAGGGCGTCATACACATTCACATTCATTTCGTAGGTGGTTGTATCATACTTGTCTGAAACCGAGAGGAAAATCGTTTGCATGCCGACCTCTTCAAATTGGAGCGTCATTAATCCGCTGAGCAGGTTGTAACGAGCTGCACCAGGCTCTGAAGGCGTCACTGTAAGGAACGCTTCGGAGGCAGGGTTATCGATATCGCTGATTCGAGATACGAGGTTGATGACCATCTGCTCATTTCGCTTGATTTGGATGTCTGTGATGCTTTCCATGTCGATGCGTGGAGCATCGTTGACCGGGTTGATTTGGACGAGCATTGTTTGCTCCGAGATTTGCTCGCCATCGCTGGCTCTTAGGGTAACAACAGATTGTCCGTTGATGTCATCGTCCATTGCTTCGAAAGCGAGTGCATACCCGTTCAACACAAAGGAAATGACCTCTGGATTTGTGCTGCTGATCATAGAAACTGAGAGTGTGTCTGCATTCACTGACTGCCCTGTGTCGTCCGTGTCAGAGAGGAACGGAAGCAAATCAATGAGGTCAGAGCCGCCTTCTTCGATGGTTTGAGTTGGCAAGCCTTCCCACCGTGGTTGACCGTTCTCAAGCACGTTGAAGAGGAGGGTTCCGTATGGGAGTTCACCAGATTCGGAGTAATCTCCGCCGTCATCAACTCGGATTTCCATGCCTTGTTGGCCGAGCGGGCAACCGTTCACTTCGCTCCAAGCAAACTTGACTTCGAGTTCGGTGGTGGTCGGGTGCCAAGCGACGAATGAAGGGCTGTCAGAGGTGATCGTGAGATCGGCAAGAACTGTTTCAGGGTCTGAAACATGACCGGTCAGGTCGACCTTGGTTGTGATGTCGCAAAGCACCGATGGTACAGGTTCAGCAACAATTGATGGAAGGCCGTTGGCCAACTTGAAGCCGTCTGTCCCAGGTGTGATGACCCAGTTGCTTGTTTGGCCGCGGCTATCAACTGTTTGTGAGCGGATGTCATACCAACCAGAAGACATGTCCATTGAAGGGTTGAGGGTATATTCTCTTCCTTCGTTGGATGATCCAGGGTAAAGGATGGTTTCGCCGCCAGAGACGATGCTGCTTGTCCATTGATTTTGTCCAGCAGGTGAAACTTCGATGTTGAAGGTCATGGTCTCAATCGTGTCGACGTTGTCGTCAGCATCACCCTTGGCGAGGAGGGTAAATTGATTGCCGCGAGCGATGACATTGGAGCCTTCAACTTGGGCTTTCTTTGCCAATGGTGGGCGGTCGTGGTCGAGTTCTTCCTGAGCCATGTTGTTCGCACTTTGGGTTTCATCAACCAAACCTGTGAGGCGGACGCCGAAGGTCGTCTTCCATCCGTTGCTGGGTAAGGAGGAGGTATCGAACGAAGCTGTTGCGGATTGAGTACCGCCCATCGAAATCGTGTTCAGAGAGACTGTGTCAATGGTCACGAAGTTAACGCCGTTCTTGTAGAAGAATTCGATTGTACCGCCTGCAGAGTAATCCAAATCGCCAACGTTGCTGATGGTGGATTGGAGGGTGAGGCTATCACCAATTTTGTAAGATGATCCACCTGCGGGGTTGGTCACTGTGAGTGCGCCCGGTGCGAGGTCCATCTTTGGACCCATGGTTGAATCAATAGCGTGGTAGACGTGAGCGGAACTTCCGCCGACTGAAACGGTGTTGCCTGCCATGAGGACGCCAATGACGACGGCCTTGTTGAGGCCACCAGGGACGACTGAAGCGGGAACGCTGGTCCAAGTTTCTGACTGCGAGGTGGATGAAGGTGTGACGCTGGTGAATGATGTGCCAGTACCGGCGTTCTTGGACTTGTAGGTGTCACCGTCGGTCAGCCATGACATCCAGCAGTTGTAGCCGTGAGGGATGCCAGAGGAGTAGGTGTAACCCGTGCAATCCTTGTCCACAAGCGCCGCGTACAACTTCATGTTGCTTGCAGGTGAGCCAGATCCGGAGTACCGATAGGAGATATCAATGTCGTAGGTGCCACCGCTTTGGGAGATTGAGGCGGACATACCGTAGTCGTTGGTTGTAGGCGCCATGCCTCCACCGGAAGAAAAGAGATTGTCATAGGTGTCGTAGTTTGCAGAGGCCCCGCCTTGATTTTGATCGGTGCGGTCTCCAAAGTAAGCATCAGGAGCGCCGCCAGTGGACCAAGCCCAGTTGTATGGGGCAACAGCGCCAGCCCGCGCTGTGTCGGTGTCGCCATAGGAAGCAGACATGTAAGTGACGTAGACATATTCGTCTGGGTGAAGACCCTTCACGGCGTGATGGGCGTCTGAGCCACCGCCGGTTTTGGAGCAGTGCCCGCAATTGTCAGAGGAAATGTACTGGCCGAACACAACGTGTCCAGGGCTTGTTGCTGAACTTGCATGTTGGACTGCAATGTCTTCTTCAAGGGTTATTTCGTTCACTGGTGCGTTCATTTCAGCGGTAAATCCGGTGAGTACGCTTCCAACGAATAAAGTCACAATCGTCAAGGCAAGAATGCGAGCGGGCATCTTCATAATTTTCACACACTCCCGTTGGTATTTGAACCAACCCCTTCCCCGACTGCCAAAGGAACTCCGGAAACGGCGTACTGAGCGTTCATGTTATTTCTATACAGTCAAACATATATTTTCTGATTTTTAAAAAGCGAGCACCCTCTTTTTCGCAAAGTATTGAAACCAAACAGCGTTTGGCGTCTTTTCATGGACACCGATGCATGGGCTGTTTTAGTCGAATCCGAAGGTAAAGTGCACGTGGTGGAAATGCAACCAGGCGTCCGTAAAGTCAAGGGATTAGGAGTTTTTGACCCAATCGAGGCCATTGGTGAAGCACCTTACGGATCGACGGTCACAGTAGGTCAAAAGAAGTTGACACGAATGCCACCGCGCTTGCCAGAACTGTCGAAAGGAATGTTGCGAAGAGCGCAAACGATCAGCGCCAAGGACGCAGGTTACCTCATCGCTCGAATGGGCATTGGCTCCGGCGATCGCGTTTTGGAAGCCGGCCTTGGCAGTGCTGGCCTCTCGATGCACATCGCCCGATCGCTGGGTGGCAGTGGCCTTCATGTGACCGTCGAACCAAGAACGGAGCACGCCGAAGTTGGTTTGAAAAACATGACTCGAGCCAAGCAAAGTTGGGCTGAATTCCCCGAACACCACCATGTAGAGGGAGCGATTGAAGAAGTCACTGCTGGAATTCAAACTCATGCCGAATCCTTTGATGCCATCATCTTGGATTTACCAAACCACACCCCTGCTGTTGAAGCCGTAGCCCCCTTGTTGGCGGTCGGTGGTCGGTTGGCTTGTTACTGCCCCGTCACCAGCCAAGTTGAAGCAGCCTGGTTGGCGTGTGAGGAAGCGGGTCTTCAGGTTGAATGGGCTGGAGAATTAATCGAGCGGCAGTGGGGCAAGGCCTCAAAAGGTGGCATGCGACCAGTGAATGGACCATTTGGGCACACGGCCTTTTTGCTCATTGCTCAGCGGACATCCGTTGATGGTCTCACTCAATGACTCGAATCATTGTCGTGCATTTCGGGCACGTGAATCTAAACGGAGGCTCGCTAGCACGAGGTACGCCGAGACGAGCATCGCACGATGGGCAACTGACTTTTCCATCTTCCATTCTGCACTCGTTGTAACCCAAGGTTGTTGGTTCTGCAACATCGTC
>DUKM01000077.1:0-1335 GCA_013329255.1 Candidatus Poseidoniaceae archaeon
AGATATGGCTTAGGAATTAAGTACCGTCGGAGAGCCACAGTGGATATCATTGGCCCTTCGTCATCCGGACGAAGGAGGACCGTGGTGGAGGATTGGCCTCATGACTGGAATCGCAGAGAAACTCGCATCAAATCAAAAGCAAGTTGCCATTTCTGAGTTTTTCGAGAAAAATAAGCACTTTTTGGGATTCGATTCCCTTGCCAGATCCCTCATCACAGCAGTGAAAGAAGCCGTCGACAACGCGTTGGATGCTTGCGAAGAGGCAAGGATTCTACCAACCATCAAAGTAGCCATCGAAAAAGTGGACTTAAAGAAAGACATTGTCAAGCTCATCGTCGAGGATAACGGTCCCGGCATACCCCAGAAAAGCATTGAGAAGGTGTTCGGTCAGTTGCTGTTTGGATCCAGGTTCCATGCCATTCGCCAGTCAAGAGGGCAGCAAGGGATCGGAATCACTGGCGTCGTGATGTACTGCCAATTGACCACTGGGCGAACGACGCACGTCCGCTCCAAAATTGCCAGTGAGCCAACGGCTGCTGTTGTCGATATTGGCCTCGACACAAGGAAAAACAAGGCCACGAAATCGAATCAGGGTCGAGAAATCTGGTACAATCCAGACGGAAGTTCCAAAGATCACGGAACGGAAGTCACTGCACAACTGAAAGCAAAGTACCAGAAGGGGCGTCAAAGCGTTTGGCAGTACCTCCGCATGACAAGCATCGTCAACCCCCACGCAGAGATCACCTTCACTGACCCTGAGGGCGAGGTGCATCATTGGCCAAGGGTCACTGAGCGTCTGCCGACCAAAGTCGAAGCCATAAAGCCCCATCCTCACGGGATCGAACTTGGCCAACTACAACGGATGGCATCTGAATCAACCGATTCTCGCATGACCGTCTTTTTGAGAATGAATTTCTCCGGCGTTTCCGCACGGGCAAGCAAGGAACTCTGCGTTGCTGCAGAAATTGATGAAAAAACCAAACCAACCAAGATGAATCCCGACCAAATCCGCGCCCTTTTGGAATCGTTCCAAGGTGAGCGACTGATCAACGGAAAACCGGTGAAACTACTCAATCCGCCGACAAATTGTTTGTCCCCAATTGAAGAATTGCTCATCAAGAAAGGTCTATCCAAAACCATCGACTCTCGGTTCATCGCCACACTCACCCGAGCCCCTGAAGTCACTCAAGGCAATCCCTATCAGGTCGAAGTTGGCCTTATTTTCGGAGGCAACATGCCTGCGGACAAGCCAGTGGAAATTCTGCGGTTCGCCAATCGAGTGCCCCTGATGTATCAACAAGGTGGCTGCTTGCTAACCAAAGCCATCGAAAGTGT
>DUKM01000077.1:1667-2682 GCA_013329255.1 Candidatus Poseidoniaceae archaeon
TACGGCCTTGACCAACCCGGTGCCAAGGGCGTTCCAAAGGGCCCTGCCGCCATCTTGGTTCACCTGGCGAGCACCAACGTGCAATTCACCTCAGAAGCCAAGGAAGCGCTCGCAGACAACGGAGAAGTCATCGAAGAAGCACGCAAAGCAATGCTCGAAATGGGCAGAGGCTTGCGAAAGCACTTGGAAAAGAAAAAGAAAATGGCCAAGACCAAAGAAAAGTTCGAACTCATCAACGACATCTTGCCCGCCATCGCTAAGAAATCCGCGGATATTCTTGGCAAACCCGTTCCAGATTTGGCACAATCGATTACAAAAATCATGTCAGCCGTAATTTCAGAAACCGAAACCGTTTGGAACAAGGAAACAAAGCAAACCGATGTCTCGATTACGTTGTTCAACTACACCACTCGAGTTCGTGCCTACACCATTCTCGCCACCTGGCCCGAAAAAGCGGGAGCAGCGATGGTCGACAACGACACAGGAGGGCGCAAGGAAGCCACCGGCGTGTGGGCTTGGAAACTGGAATCGTTGCAACCGGGTGAGAAAACCGTCCTCTCCTACAGCCTCAGCGGGCTTGAAAAAGGTGATTGGACTGAAACTGATCTCTTCTTCCGCGGTTCACAAGACGTGATCGGTGCCAGCAAGATGGATGAAAAGTTCCTCGAAGAAATCCGAAGGCAAGAGCGAGCGTTGAGCGAAATGAACGAACCCGAACAAGAGGAAAACGAATCCGAGGTTGAAGAGCCAATAGGGGAACCTTCCGTGGCCGCCCCAACGGGGCAAACAACATTGTTTGGAGGTGAGGCTTGATGACACGACGACACACACCTGAAGAAACGAAAGAAGCAATGCATGTCATCGTCGGTGAGATGTACGACCGAATCGTCAAGGGCGAACCCCCGACCATGACGCTACCCGTGCGAACGAAAAACAACATTGGGTTTGACAAAAAACTGGGCGTCTACAAGTACGGCAAAAAGCAATCCATCCGCGATGCCACAAGCCTTGGTTC
>DUKM01000077.1:3068-3244 GCA_013329255.1 Candidatus Poseidoniaceae archaeon
TCAACCCTGAGAGAGATGTATTACATCTCAGAAGCCTGGGGACTTGGAAAATTCGGGAGTCAGAATGAATCAAACAACCTTGCAGAAGACTTGGAAATTGTTACGAAATGCTTGAGAGAAGATTTCAAACTCCGCCCAGAAGAAGACGGTGCTCGAATGATTGGTAACCTTACCCT
>DUKM01000077.1:3633-5055 GCA_013329255.1 Candidatus Poseidoniaceae archaeon
GTACCGTACAACGTTGAGTCAGAGAAAATTGAACTTCTGGAACACGATATTGATTTCATCATGGCCATCGAGACCGGTGGTATGTTTGACCGACTGATCGAGAACGGTTTCGATGAAGAATACCGCTGTGGCCTTTTGCATCTAAAGGGGCAACCCGCCCGTTCCACTCGTCGAATTATGAAGCGGATGAGCGAAGAATGGGACCTCCCCGTTGTCGTCTTTTTGGACGGTGATCCGTGGTCGTTCCGAATCTTTGCCTCAATCGCTTATGGGGCGATTAAGACCGCTCACATTTCCGAGTACCTCGCCACACCAACGGCGACCTACCTCGGCATCACAGCTGATGATATCGTGGCCTATGATCTACCGAACGATGACCTCTCGAAGAAGGACATTGAAGCGCTGAAGGCTGAACTTTCCGATCCTCGATTCGCTGATGGATGGTGGCAGGAACAAATCAACATGATGCTTGAACTTGGCAAGAAGGCTGAACAGCAATCTCTAGCGAAGTACGGTCTTGATTTCGTCACCGAAACATACCTGCCTGAAAAACTCGCAGAACTTGGTTTGGCTTGAAGCGAGGATTCATTTGGGAAGAGTGGAAGGTTGAACCATGGAAACAGCCCCGCGCAATCCATGGCCTGCTCGATTGGCCGTTGTAGGTGCTGTTTTGCTGCTCCTTGGGGCGTTTTTAGTTAATTCTCAAGGCGACTCAATCGATCAAGCGTATGACCCGCGCAAAGTCGCCATCATGGAAACCACAGGCTCCTCGGGTGAAGTTGGAACCCTCGCTGTTGGTTGCTATTATGCGGTGACCATCGAGGGTGCGAACAACGTCGAGGTAAACTTGACGAAAATTGAGGGTTCAGCGCGAGTCGATGCGTCTCTTGAAAACAAGATTTGTGCTTCTGATTGGATCCCCATGGCGACCGACGGAGCAGCGTTCATCATCACCGATGGGTGGACCGTTGAAGAAGGGGCTGATTACGCCCTTGACACGACATGTCAAGCGGATAAGACTTGCACCAATGACAGCGTGTACTTGGTCCACACCAACCCCTACCAATACGCTGTATTCCAGAGCCCAGCCTTCCTGTTCGGCATCGCTTCATGCTGCAGTGGATTGCTGCTGTTGCCACTTGCAGGCGTAGTACTTTGGCTCTCTCGTATGGGTAAGAAAGCCACATCAGTGGTCATGATGAACCCGGATGGCACCATGTCCCAAGCCAAAGAGATCACACCAGAAATGATGGCGGCCTTTGCTCGCGGTGAAAACCCACTCCAACCAAAAGTAGACGCACCGTTTGCAGACACTGGGCTTGCAGAGCAAACGCCAGCCGAGGCTGAAGCCTTCGTCGATGGCAAGCAGAGCGTGATGAGTGGAAATCTGCTGACAACAGAACAGGTCTATGCCCTGATGCG
>DUKM01000077.1:5439-16340 GCA_013329255.1 Candidatus Poseidoniaceae archaeon
TGCACCGAAAAAGAAGGGACCTGTGAAAGATCCAAACACCAAGACAATCACTTCATGGGATGAGGGCGCCAATCCCGATGCAAAACCCACTGCTCCACTGGATGACCGTCCAAAGGTACAACCGCTGAAACCCGCCAAAGAAAAACAACAAAGCGACGCGGATTGGAAATCTTGGGATGACATCTGAGGTGCTTACGTGATGGAACGTGTTCTTCGTATCGCCTGTGCCTTGATTGGCGTGGCCTTGATTGTTGGTTCCTTCATCGGATCTGAGGGCTTCACCGATGGTGCAACACAGGAAGCCATGCTTCCCCCATGCACCGTTGACGAGGGCCTTCCGTTTGTGCAAGACGACGAAGTGACGTGCTATTGGGGAATGTCTGCTGAAATCCTTGAGCTCGATAAAGAAGTGGATTTAGCAAAAGTTCTCGTGGACATCAGTTGGGTAAAGAGTGGCGTTTGGATTGGTATCGCCGAGGCTTCGGAAGCCTCGAAATGCACCGAAAGAGACGGCTATTATGAGTGTGAAAAAGGCGCTGTTGATTTGGTGGCCGGTGGTGAGAATTCGAACGGACAATTCACATGGAACGCTAGCAGCGGTGACTACCGGTTCGTGGCTGGTGGTGATGATGTGCAGTCATTGCAACAATTTGATGTCACGTGGAACTTCGAAGCAACACTTCCTCAATCAACCTCGTGGGGGCTGGTTGTTGTCGGGGGATTGCTCTGTACCCTGGCCTTGATGGGCAAAGCAGGTCTGAGCACGGTTTTCGCACTTTTTAATCGTCCTTAGATAGAAACCTCTGCCCTTGAATGCAGCGACGCCTTCAAATGGGGGCCGCATCTAGTTAACCTCAGGTTGAGCACCATGACCGATCTCGATACCGTTCTTACTTTGCTCCAAAACAAACTCAGGCGCCAGATCCTTGAGCGCCTGGTTCGAGAACCACATTACCCAATGCAACTGGCAGAAATCTTGGACGTGAGCCAACAGGCAATTGTCAAGCACCTCAAGGAACTTGAACGTGGGAATTTTGTCATGAAGATGAAGGTTCCAAGTGAGAAAGGTGGGCCGCCTCGCACCATTTACAGCGTTCAGCAATCCATATCGCTGCGAATCGACCTCGGACCTGACCTGTTCTCGTGTGAGCAACGAACCCTGCCAGCCGGAGGTCCAATGCGTCTTTCCAATCGTCTTCCAAAAGGCGTTGAAAATGTGGTGAACACCATCAGCGGGCGTAAGAAAATATCTGTTGGCGAGGGCCTCACTCACATCCAACAAGTGAATGAAGTGCTCGAAGAACTCGACAGAAAGCGAGACGCCTTGATTTCCTTACATCAGCACATTCGGAGCCGTGTATCGGCAGCAGTAGAATCCGACTTTGATCATTACGAGCAGCGCAGTGTTGTTCACAACCTCTTGGATGCTCCACGAACGCGCTTTGACCTCAACGCCATGGCCCAGGAGTTCCAACTCGGAAAAGCAGAGATGGACACGCTTCTGAAGGTTGTGAAACAACGACTGGAGCGTCAACTTGGCGAACGTGCAGGCCACATTGTGGCCTCTACGAGCGACAGGGACTTCCGGTACTGGCTCGGGGACTTGTAGCCCCCTTCGCTTCCTTACGAAGCCGACTCAAGCACGACTCAATCTTCGTTTCCGAGGACTGAGATGAGCGAAGATTGCTCAGCAAGTCGCTTGTTCACATCATCACGGCGGCCCTTACCTACAAGGTAGACGACACCAAGCAGAGCGAAGGTCAGCACAATCACGGCAAACGGTAGAGCGGTCTTACCGACCACCTCACCTGCAACATCGAGGAATGGATTCTCAGAACCAAGATTGCTCGACACGGCTTGCACGTTGTCGCGCTCGCTGGTTTCCACAATTTCATTGAGTGGATCGACCACGACATAGACGCCGTGGCTTCCTGCGCTCACAGGGTAAAGCAGGTACAATTCAATCGACTTGGATTCTTCAGATGCATCTGGTGCAAGCAGAGCACCAATCACTTGTCGCATGACGATTCGATCTTCATCGCAGCCGTTCTTCCTGATCTCGTCTTCCGTTTCTGCATCTTGATCTGGATACTCGCAGAGAATGATTTCAATGTCGGTTGCGTGGGTGTTTCCATTGTTCTCAAGAACGATCTTGATTGGAATGGTCTCGCCCACAGCAGCTTGGCTGTTCTTGACTGACACTTCTGTGATGTCCAAGTTAGGAGCACGCAGGCGCAGGGTTAGGATGAATTCGTTTGTATCAAGCGAAGCACCGTCCCATGCTGGCGAATCATCGTGATCGCCACCTTCATTCATGTTGCCCATCTTGGATACCACCTTGAGCCCGATGCTTCGGGTGTCAAGTTTAGCAGAAGGAGCAACGGTCACAATAGCCACCATTTGGTGGGTTGTGTACGGTGCCATCATCGGCATGTAGTAACTGTCAAGCGATTCAACGTAGATGCACTGGTTACCAATTGCATCTGCAAACACAACGTCAGGGTTGAGCGCTGCATCTTCGTTTCCAGTTTCAACTGGTACGGATTCGATGATCTGGCATGATTCCTCTGTGGTGAGGTCGGTTCCCAGTTGCTTGACCATGCGCCATTCGACGTTCCAGCCGCTTAGGGTACCCATACCTGGCAGTTCAGACCAGATGAGGGATTCACCGTCTCGTTGCGAGGTGTGGTTGTCCAATCGAGCCCAATCAGGGACGTTTCCGTTGTTGGTGATGTTCACTTCAAAGCGAACGATTCGACCGGGTGCGGAGGTCTTGACTGCGTTGTCGACGGTTTCGTCCATTGAGATTTGCATGTCATAGAATTCCTGAACGTAGACAGGAATGGCCTGTGTGTACCGCAGACGGGTTAAGCGGCCGCTGGCGTCCGGATAGGATTCTTCAGAGAAGGTTTGGAACACGACGGTGTAGATACCGGCTTCCACCTGATCTGGAACGTTGATTTCAACGTTGAACAATTGCTCTGTGTCTCGAGATAGTTCATCGAGGCTTTCGCGAGGAACCTGGATGTCCCAAATCACGTCAACGCCTGCTGGGTCGGTGACTCGAGCGAGGCGGTAATCGAATCGATCTGGACCGTTTCCGTAGTTGGTAACGGTGGTCGGCAAGACCAGTTCTTGTCCTGGATTCACAGCAAGAACCTCTTGGCCGTCGATTGTCATCATGTCGTCTTCCTCGATGTCAGCATCTGCTGCAAGAGAATAGACGTGGTTCACGTTGGTTGAGAGGATCTTCGAAGCCGAGATTCTTGGGTAGCCTTCGAGGTAGGCCTTCAACACAACCGCTGGACCGAGGCCAGCTGAAGCGAGCGTTGGAGAGCAAACTTCGACACCAACTTCGTAGGTGACATAGGTGTCACCGTTTGGTATGTTCCAAGCACGTGGAGTGTCCATAGGGACATCGTTGCCGCCGGGTGCGTTGGAGAAGTCGATGTTGACAACCCAGTTGTCTTGGCGCCATGCGTCCATTGAGATGGTGTCTGGCTTGACATCTGGTGCACCTGGGGTGGTGAACACGAGGTTGCCGGAATCGAAGTTCTTGGTGACGTCAATCGGGTAGGTTACACAGTCGCCTGGGTCAACGTATTCGCTGGTGTCAAAGATTTCCATGACAATGTTTCCAGTCGAACGGATTGAGACAAAGACGCCAAGTTCGAGAATGTCGTATGTTCCTTTCTCAATTGACTTGATCGGTTCCCCTTCGGACCAACCCTTCAGATAGATGACAAACGCACCTGGGTCTTCGGATGTTGGAACCAAAACTTCGAGGTTCTTCGTCACAGATTGACCCGGGTCGAGTTCGACGCTGGTCGGGAAGTTCACGGCCCAGTTGAAAGGAAGCAACCATTCTTGTTGCCCTTCAAGGGTGTATGGATCCCAGAAGAGGAAGCGGTCGAAGACGTTTCCAGTGTTGGTGATGGTGATCGAGAAGATCGCTGTCTGTCCTTGTTCAATGTCAGCCATGCTGTGAGAGGTATCGAGGTTGATGCCGTGCACGACGTCCATGAGGGTACGAGTGGTCAGATCAGACTGGATGGCTGGGTCCTTGTAGGACTTGGCTGTCACACGGATGTCTGCTAGTTCGTCACCGTTTGCCTGGTAGACCGATGGCGCTCGAACTCGAAGGTAGAAGCGGATGTCTTCGCCACCTTCGAGGAAGATTTGTGTGTCTGGCATGATCGAGGTGTGGTTGTCAGCGAAGAACAGGGTTGCTGTCCAGTTTTGAGGCACACCGGTGAGGTTCAAACCAAAGGTATCGGCAACGAGGTCTTTTGGACCAGGGGTCGAGTTGTTCATCGACATGTTGTAGATGGTTTGTTCACCTGGTTCAATCACGTGGTAGAACGTCTCACCCTCTTGGTATTCAACATCAACTTGACCTGTTAGGACGTGAGAGTAGCAGATTGTGAAGCGGTTGTTGTTTGCTTCTTGACTGCACTTGTTGGTGTCAGACCAAGCCACGTGAGCGCCGCTACCAAGATCGTTAGCGAAGGCAGGGGGCATACCGATGCTTGGCTGGCTTCCTGCGTTCGGGCCGAGTTTATTGCTCGCCCACGATGTAATGGAAACGATTTCCCAAGGGTCGAGGGCTATTTCGCCCTCGCCTGTCAAATCAGTGGAATTGAGGCGAGTGTAGAGGACTTCCTCTCCAGCGCTGGTGTTACCGGAGTCAACCCAAGCGATGTGAACGTTGTTCTGGTCGTCGGTGAGCAAAGCAGGGAACACTGAGTTGCCGCTGAACGGTGCGTTTCCAGAGATGCCGCCTTGGCCCTCAACATTGGAAATTGGTGTGTCCTGAATCTTCTTGATGGCGTAGGTAGAGAGGCCTTCGTCAGCACCATCCCACACACCTGCACCTTGCAAGCGGAGTTTGGTGTAATAGACTTCGTAATTGACCGCCTTCTCGAAACCATAGTCTCGGCCGTCCATCCATGCGATGTGGGTGTTGCCTTGCATGTCCACGCCAATTGCTGGGTGGAACGAGTAAGCGTCATCAATGGTGACACGGGTGTCGTTGACAACAACAAGATGGCCTTCTGAGCCGAGTCCTGTGTCTTCTGCGTAGCTGCCTTGGACAACGGAGTGGCCTGTGCCGCCTGGAACCCATGTTGGGTCGTTGTTCATCTTGCCGTATGGATCCAAGACGGACATGTAGATTTCACGAGAGTTGTTGGTCGAGATGTAGACCATTGCTTCAACGAGAAGGGCCATTGCGTTTGCACCGCCGGTTCCAGATGGGAATTCGTAGGCTTGTCCACCAGCGTCAGAGGAGCGGAGGGTGTTGCCAGGGCAGTTTCGAGTTTGAGTTGAAACAACGCCGTTCGGGCACTGCACGAGGTCCATGAAGTGGGATTGGATGTTTCCAGCGCCACCGTAGCCTTGGCCGTACAAACCGACTGGAATGACACCAGCAGTAAGGCAGTTGTCGTGTGCTTCTTCGATTGAAGTCAAGTCATCGGCTTGTTGAGATGGATCGCCGTCTTTTGGTCCTTCATCGGAAACAGGGATGACGATCTTTGTTGCGTTCGGGTTCCACTTGTGGTCATCTTGGGTTGGTGGGTTTCCTGGAACGTAGCCAGATGCGTCCTTCCAAGAGAGGCAAGCCCAGTTGGATCCGGGGCCCCAGTCTTCTCCGGAATATCCGGAATAGGTGTTGCCGTTGTACACAGTACCAGGCAACTTGCGGATTCCGCCAGAGTCGTCGCCTTCGAATTGCCCCAATGCGGTGTTTCGTGGACCTGCGTTCTGGTTGTATCCAGCACAGTTTCCGGAACTTGCAGCACCTGGAAGGGTGTTACCAAGGCCGTAGATGGTTTCGTAAACAGTCATGTTTGCGGTTTCGAGCATTGGCTTGATTCCTTGGAAGTAGCCGCCAGAAGCGAAGTTTCCACCGTAAACAACGGTGCAGATGTCCGCCCATTCCGAGTACATGGACCCGGAGGTATCGACGATGAAGGCAAGTTCGACCTTGCCACCGCGAGTGTCGTCCCAAGCAATTTGGACGTAATCGTTGGCGTCAACGACGACGTCTGGGTGGCCTTTGTGGCCGATGATTGGGGTCAGCAAGGTGTCGTCGAAGAGGGTGACGACCGAGCCAGTTGATGCATCAGGTTGAAGCATGGTGTAGTAGATTTGAGGTTGGTTGAAGAAACGAGAAAGTTCGTCATACGAATCTTCCCAAACAATGTGAGCGTTGCCTTGGCTGTCCAAGTCGATGGCTGGCCAATCGCGGTTTTGTGAACGCATCGAGACAATGTGGTCGTCGATGGAGCTGATTGTGCCGTCATCGCTTGCAGACCCGTCCATTGGGGTTGCCCACGGGTTGAGAACGGTATAGACGATTTTGTGTTGGCTGGATTTGTCGGTCCAAACAACGTGGACTCGGTCCATTTCGTCAATGACCATGTCCGGGTGCCAAATCTTGTGAAGTCCTGGATTGGTGATTTGGGTGGTGTCGATGAGGGTCTCGCCTCGGGGGGAAATCATCGAATAGTACAGATGGAGGCTGTTTCGGGTCCAAACAACGTGGACGTTTCCTTCGCTGTCCGAGGAGACTGCTGCTTGTTGATCGGCTGCAGTTCCACCATCGACGACTTGAATCGCTTCGGTGATGACGACGGTGTTTGCAGATACGGTAACGGTTGCCATCAACAGCGTTGACAGCACCGACAGCATCATGATTGAGACAAGGCTAACGGACTTTATTTTTTGACCCATGTGTTCACTTCCAGTGGTAAGACAGATTTTTCTTGCCCCTTATGGTACTTAACCGCGCCTACCACATGTCATTTCTTGAGCACCCGAGGGCGCGTGCTGAAACAGCCATTCAAGCCCATTCTGTAGGGTCGAAACCTGAGCCAAACGACATCTTCTCGTCAAACTCAACTTCGTGCTCGGCTGTTGATTCGTTCGCGGCTGGAGCCGGGGAATTCTTGTTGGAGGGGTTGTTTTTGGCTTTAGCCCAATCGTCAACAGGGCCGGGTTTTCCTACACCTGGTCCGTATGAGTACTTGATTTCATGAATGACGCCGAGCTTCGCAAGCCAAAGGCGGCGCAATGAATGCATGAATTCGTTCTTGGTCAAGCCGTCAAACCAAATTGGAAGGCTGACGTTGAACGCTTGGAGGGGGCCGGACTTTTCCTTCTCTGTGTGGCCCATGTGGATGCCCCAGTCGACCGTGGAGCGGATGAGTTGCAATCGACCTTCATGGACCCATTCTAGCCATTCATCATGATCGTCTTTCATGTGCTTGGCCATTTCTTTTTGTTGGCCTTCATCAACCCGCGTCATGCTTGAAATAGCAACCAGGTCCCTTCCCTTTGGCACGACGACGGCAAACATGTGCCCTTGGTTTCCAGCGGGGTACTTGATGAGGAAGTGCGCTTCTGCTCGAGGATCTTGTTGAACCTTGACTGACAACCGCTCCTCTTTCATCCAAGACTGAATCTGTTGGATGACAGCGGTGGGGTTCATGCTTAGCGGAAGGTGTACTCTCGTTTGAACCGCACCCCTCATTCAAAGGATCATTTTGTCCATTTCGGCGTGCAACGTACGCAAGGCTCCACGCAGGTTTTGCCGTTGTGCACCACGAATCTTCATTCGGACCACTGCGCGCTTAAAATCAGCCCAATCATCCCAGAACTTGGAAACAACTCGGCCGCTGAACCAGTACATTGGGAAGCTGGCGACTCCAAGCAAAAGATAAGTCAATGTTTGCGCTAGCGCATCAGTGCCGAACACCGTCTGCCAGTCGAACCCTATCGCTTCGGCAATAGCCCCGGCATTGAGGTGCATGCCCGCAATCAGCAGCACGGTGAGGAAGGGCCAGAACATCAGAGAGCCGAACATTGCCGCCAGGAAATGATAGGAAGAACGGGCGTCTAAGCCTTCGTCTGTGAAGTCGCCCAGCACGCGACCCATGATGATTTGGAGCCCCATCGCATACAGGCAAACTGGCAGCATCAGCAGGGAAACCGGCAGGCGAAGCAACGGCTTTATTGCCTTCATCGGGTTGAACGACCGGACATCTGTGCCTTTCGCGTTGAGGTCTCTACCATCAAGGCCGTGTTCGTTGAGCAAGTTGGCTGCAGCCGTTGCAGGAGGGAGCGCCGGGTGTTCAATCGATGCAACTGTGGTGTCCATGTAATCGAGTTCCTCTGGTTGCAGTGCATCTCGAAGCGCTCGAGCCGACAGAACCTCTTCTCGCCAAGTTTTCAGTGGTTGATTTGAGCGAGCTGCTTCAACATGACCGATCAAATGGAGGGCATCGTATTCAAGCCAATCAGAAGTGTTTGGTGTTAAGGGCACAAGTTCCAAACGCAATTTATCTCGCAGTGCCGTGACTTTTTCCGCCGGTGGCTCGCTCCACAAACCGTCTTTGACAGCTTCCACCAGATCTTCAGGGATGTCTTCGTCAGTCAATTGAATCGGGGCTCCGTATTCCACCCATTCATCCGTACGGAACAATTCCCGATCCCTAAAGTGAAGACCAATCGGAATAACGGCCGGCAATGGGAGTCCTTTCGATTTGGCAATCGCCCCTGCCGCAAGCACGGTCCGCATCGGCCCGGTGCGAAATCGCAACATGGAAGAATCGCTGTGGCTCGTCCCTTCAGGAAACAGAACGCAGCCAAATCCTTCGGAAATTCCTGTTGCCAACATTAACAGGGTGCGCCCGTTGATTTGGGTTGCTTCTTCTTCTGAACAACCACCCGCCAACAATTCAGCTTTCCGCACGACCGGCTGGACCGCCATTCTTCGCGTCCACCAACTGAGCAGCGGGCGTGTGACAAGGTCATGGCGAGCGCCAAGAACAAAGAAACGTGGATGGTTGAGTGCGATGGCCAACGGGTCTTGTAAACCGTTGGTGTGCCAAGCACAGCATAGATTCCCTCGGTCGGCGGGGAGCGTATTTTTGCCCGTTACCTCGCGGGTTCGAAACTGTGCTGCACGCACACGCCGTGCAATAAACCACGCTGCATGGGTCCAAAAAAAGGAGCCCGGTGTTGATCCTTTGCAGTCTGGAAGGGGTGTGGAAAGCAACCTGTCCATCTTCATCTTCGTTGCCGATTTCGATAACACCGGGAGCACATCGCCTCGATGGTCCGTGGCAGGGGATTCTGGGGCTGAAGATGTCATTTCATTCCCCTCGCAGTGCGCCGGCAAGCCGGCTAAGAACATCGTGATCGATAGGCCCTCCCATGGCTGGCGCCTCTGGCCACATGGCTTGCAGCGTTTTGCCGCCATCTGACGGAACCCTTGGGAGCACATGCACGTGGACATGGGGAACCTCTTGGCCTGCAAGCGGACCGTCATGAACACACACGGTGAAATCGTTGGTTTGGAAGTGCACAGAGAGCCGTTCTTGCACTTGAGCGACCCCCTCGAAAAGGGCGTTGCGTTGCTGTTCTGTCAAATCTGCCAAGCGTTGTACACCCACCTTTGGTACAACAAGGGTGTGACCGGGGGTTCTTGGATAAATATCAAGAAAAGCATACCACATTTCGCCTGTTGAAACCATGTGCGAGGGGACATCCCCTGACACAATTGATTCGAACAAGGTGGGCTCGCTCATGGTTGTGGGAGGGCGTACTCCTTTTCAGTGATACACCGGCGGTTTGAGGAACTGCGCTCATTGAGGTGGCAAAACCCAGTTTCCAGTGCTGCCTTTGCGCAGACCGAGCGTGGAAGTGCTGCCCGTCTGGTCGACGGTCGTGTGGTGAAGGAATGCTTCGTCTTGTTCGGGGAAATCGCTGCGAACATGTGAGCCACGGCTTTCTTCACGAACCAGGGCCGATTGTGCGGCTGCAAGCGTGAGGCGAATGCCCGATTGGATGCGTGAAATCTCAACGAGATTCGTGTTTGCAATGAGGGTGTCTTGATCCAAGTGAATGGATTCAGCCATGACTCCCAAAGATTCGAGGGTTTCGATGCTGTTGGTAAGTGAAGCAGCGTTCCGGCTGCCGAGCATGGCGTCCGTAGCTGCTTCCTGTAGTTTCGTTGCGACTGCCCCAATGCGGACCACTGCGCCTTCATGAGGGCCACAAAGAGCACTGAAATCTGATTGCGCACGTTGTTCTTCTTCGGCAGCCAAACTCGAGCCGCTAAGGCTTCGCTTTTGCACCCATTCGCCTGCGTGTTCACCAGCAGCATGACCACCACAGAGGGCATCAAGCAGTTGGTTCCCTGGCATGGATTGTGTGCCGTGGATGCCGGAGCATGCTGCGCCGCCTGCTGCGTACATTCCGGTGAACCAGCGCGACCAAGCACCGTTGATCGCCCGTCCGTGTTCATCGACTGCTATACCACCAATTGAGAGGGTTGGTCGAACTTCGATGGCGACCGTTTGCTTGGACATGTCAATCCCGGTGCGTTGGGCGACCGAGCGGAATACGCCGGACCACCACGATGAAGAATCGCCTAAGTGGCGGGCATCGAGGACCGCCTGCTTGGCTGACTGCACCGCTTCGCAGACAGACGCAACAGTTTCATCGCCGAGGTCAAGGTCGCTTCCGTTTGCTTCGTGAAGGGTTGCACCGGCGCTCAAAAGCCCCGTTGGTAAGACCATGGTTGTGTCAACGAGGCCCAAGGGGGAACGGTTGAGGAATTCCATGTTGCGAAGAGGTATGCCTGCTCGTAGAGCAAGGTCCATTCCGACGCCGATTGAGCCGTGGGTAATGACGCCTTCAAAGCCCTCATCTGCGAGGATGACCGCTTTTGCTTGAATCGAAAGAATTCGCCCGTTGATCATGTCGGCAACCGTCAAACCGTGAACGGTTTGATTGGAGTGAATCAGGCCGAGTGGAAGGTGGTCGCCTCGGCGAACCACGCCGTGCCTCATGCATTGCTCTTCGAGGGTTTTCTGCACTTCACGCGCTGTTGC
>DUKM01000077.1:16734-21050 GCA_013329255.1 Candidatus Poseidoniaceae archaeon
CGGAAATTGACGCCCCAGCGTTCCAAAAGGTCGAGGGTTCGAACCGCTTCTCCAGTTCGCATAGCGACAATGTCTTGATCGTTTAAGAAGCCCCCATTTCGAATGGTGTCTTCACGGTGCCCTCGGTTATTTGATTCTTGAATCGAGGCCGCTAGGCCTTCTCGTCCAGCGTTATTTACGCTGCCTAATGCGTTGACTGCAACCATCAATGTGGATGCGCCTTGCTTGGCCGCCGCTGCTGCTGCACGAAGTGCTGCTGGTCCGTCGCCTACTACAATGATGTCCCATGCTTCCATGAACTCCACAACCGGTAATTTGGTCCAAGCATGACTTGTCCATAAGGTGCGCGCTTCAATGGGTTGCCCCGCCGAAGGTGATGTGGCTCCCAAACCAACTTCTGATGAGCGGTAAAGGGCGCTTCAAATTGGCTCAAACTCACACTGAAAACTTGGGCAAAGGCAGTTCGCCCTTCCGCCGAGCTTGTTCGAGGTTGCGGGTTCGAATCTTGCTTTGACTGCCGCCGCTGCGAATAATTTGTGTTCGGACAACTTGTGACTCCAACACGATGCCGTCATCGCTTCGAAGGATCACTTGGACGTCCGCAGGGCCAGTGAATTCCTTTGGCCAAGCCACACTGATCCAAAGCACGACGCCGCGCTCAAGGTACCTTGGAATCCAGTCGAGTGCGTCGTCCTCCGATGGATGCGAGAGGTTGACCGCTTGTCGAGGCGGTGGGCAAGGGCTGAGTTCAAACCGGTGATCTCGACTTTCTGGCTCTCCATTTGGCGTTAAAACTTCAACCCGAACGTGGCGTTCTTTGAACGTTTGATTGTTGAGGGCGATGAACAGGTTGCCCGAACCTGCATAGCATGTTTCGTCAAGAGCCACATCCATTCGCCACTCTGCTCGCAGCAGCGGAGGTGCTCCGGACAACAGGTCATATTGCAAGCGGTCCAACAACAGGAAGGCCCCCGGCTGCCAGCCGCGAGCATGCGCGATTAAACGCTGGAGATTGCGCCAATTGAAGCGATTTTCTTCCCCCAAGAGCAACTTCTCGATTCGATCTGGCAGCAAGAACGCTCTAAGTTCCTCGAGCGCCATATCAGCGCTTATTTCCTCTTCCATGTGAAGGTGAAGGATGTAGAGCAGCCGCTCAAGGGCTTGCTTCGAAATGTGGCCGGGAATAAGGGATTTCTTGAATTGGAGGCGCCATGCTTCCCATTCGAGGGACAGATCTGGGTCCAAATGCGCAACCAGTAAGTCGCCTAAAACGCTACCAAGCTGAGTTGGGTGGTGCGTCGGGGCGTGAAACACAAGCGACGGAAAGGGGTCGCCTTGTTGACGAACGAAATCGTATGAAAAGACGGAGTGGAACGTCTGAGCAACACCGCCCGTCATTGCAACAAGCAGAGCCAGATTCCAGGCCAAGGAGTCTGATTCAAAAGCTGAAGCGAGAACCAAAAGGGCGAACGTCACACCTGAGAGAACGCTGGCCATCAGGTTGTTTCGCCGTTGATCCCGAAGGCTTTCGAGGATGCGATCCATGCCCGGCTGCGCTCGAAGCGCATGGCGCTTTCCTGCTTCAACACCACCTTGTTCTCTGAGAGATATGCGAGCCTGCATTGCTTGCCATGCTGCCTCACCAGCAATCACGCTTGGAGCGACCGCAACAACAACGGGGATGAGGAGGAAAAAGATCCACCCACCGGTTGATTCGATTAAAGAAGGTTCCAGCAAGCTGATGAAGGCAAAAAGCGAGAGGAAAAAACCGTTCAGAGAACGCCACCACATGAGCGAAGGCTTTCGTGACAAACGCCCAATGATGAGGCGGCGTTGTTCGAGTATTTTCCATTGCTGCTTGGTGTGCTCAAGCGGGTCTTCGGCATGCTCAAACCCTTGGCCATACGGATCGGGTAGGGAGAGTTTTTTCTCAATACCGGAGGCTTTTGAACTGGTCACAATCTCCGCCTCCAGCCATGGACACAGCGCCGTTCAATTTGGCTCTTGCCTATGAGGGCGAACAAAAAAAGGGTTTTCGCGCTAGAAAAAAAGAAGGGGACGGACGTGCCAGGATTTGAACCCGGGATCTTCGGCTTAGGAGGCCAACGCATTATCCAGCTATGCTACACGCCCAGTCTGTGGGGTTGGCCATTCAATCAAGATGCTTTCGCCTGAGCATGCCGTTCGCTAATTTGAGCGACTTTAAGCAAAAATCGTTCGAGTTCAATTCGCCCTTGGGTGGTCTTATGCAACGCAACATCGCAATTAGCGAGTTCAACAAGGAGTTCTGCCAACATGTGTTCCTCAAGTTGCATGCGGCCAGCGGTTAACAAGCGATGGAAGTGGACCACGACGTCTTCGGGCTCCAAATTATTCTCGCCCATCGCTTGATCGAGCGAGCCCATTGCGCCCTTGAGGACCCTTGAGTTCTTCATGCCCTTCTTTTCCCACCGCCAATCGTGCACCCTGTTTCGAAGCGCTTCCTCGAGCACATGTTGCATCTCTCGTACAGACGTTGCAGCGATGAGGTGTTGGAGGTTTTTGCGGTCGGTGAGCATGCTTCTGTGCCCGAGCAATTCGGTCACGAAGATCGCTTTGCGCAAGTTGCCGTTGGCAATATGGGCGATGTCGCCCAAGACACCACGGGCCGTCTCGATGCCTTCTTGTTCGGCGATTGCCGCAATGCATGCTTCAATGTCCTTGCGAGATGGCGAGGGCAGCCGAATGTGTTGGGTCCTGCTGCGCAGGGCTTCAATCACCCGCGAAGGGGTATGGGACGTGAAGATGAACCGAGCGCTGCCACTGGCGCTTTCCATCATTCTGCGCAAGTATGATTGGCGAATGGTCCCGAGGTAGTCTGCGTCTTCGATGACAATCAATCTGGAAACGGGGGCTCGCCCTTCGTTGAGTTCGGGCGTTGATTCTTTGCCAGCAGGGGCTGGTGTGGTCGAGATGATGCCAGAAAAGGAGGCGTCGTAGGCGTCGAGGCTGGTTCGTCCAGCAAGCGTATCGCTGGAAGATGCCCCTTCTGGGCGCAAAAATTCTTCGAATTTTGACATGGCCCCTGAAGTTCGAGCGAGATCTCTGGCCTGCAATACGTGAGTCCGAGCGTTCCATGAAGGCCCAAGCACTTGACGCGCGATCAATCGCCACGTCGCGGTTTTCCCGACGCCTGAAGCCCCGGAGAGGAGGAGGTGTGGAGGATTAGCCTGAACCGCTGTCCGTTCAATGGTGGAGCGGATCGATTCAGGATACAACAGTTCATCGAATCGAACTGGTGCTTTTGTGACAAGCCAACTCGACATCAAAATCAACTGGTCGTCAGCGGTCTTTCAACCCTGCGCGTGGTGAAAGCTTCACTCTGCGACGAGGCGCTTGGTCCCGTTGCGTCGGAGTTTCATGAAAATGCGGGATCCACATGCCTTGCAACTGATTCCATTTCGCTCACGGTGGAACGATTCGAGACTGCCGCAAACTGCACATTTGTAATCAACGAGTTCAACCATAATGTTCGACTCCGTTTCACCCGACTTGCATTCCATTCTTGAACCTGTCCGTCGCGAGAACTTCGAATTCAAGCCCGAATATCGCGATTAGCACGACGCTTCTTGGGCGCCGCCCACCAGTGGTGGGACCATTCGGATTTTCTCAGCGGCGCTGAGGTCCATCGATTCGAGATCGGTTGCCGCAACCATGGTGTTGTCAACAAAAACCCATGCTGCGTTGGTTGCAGTTGCCTTTTCGACGAGCTCGCCCTGAGTCATCTCAACCTCGCTGTGGCCGGTCTTATCTGCGATTTCAACGGTGTAGGTTGGTTCGTCTTCGTTGTCGTCGCCGCCGACGAGGCCTGGCATCACCTTGAACTGGTCCGAATCTGCGAACGTCATGGCTGCGAGTTCGCTTGCTGAAACAAGGCGGTCGTTGACGAACACCCATGTTCCTTGGGAGGCGTTTGCCTTGGCAACGATCTCCGGTTTGGTCATTTGCGCGACGGTGTGGCCTGTCGCATCTGCTATCTTCACTTGGTACGTAATTTCACTCATGTGTAATCCTCTGTGGAACCTTAACATCCTGACAGGATATAAAGAAAGCCAAAAACCACCTAAACTGGAGGTTTAGGCATGATTACGAAGTTGATTCAAACTTTAGCCATGAGAGAAAGCCTGAGCGGAGTGGGTGAGATGAACCGCGAATGAATTTCATTTTCCATCCCACAACGGCGCACAAGACGGCGAAGCAGGGTGAGTGGGGCTGAGCGAGGCAGCGAACCTCGGCGGTATTGGTGAATGACATCGAGCGTTTCTTGACGTTCTCGG
>DUKM01000077.1:21435-21943 GCA_013329255.1 Candidatus Poseidoniaceae archaeon
TTGAGGGATTGTTGGGCGGAAGTCATGTACTCAAGGGCGACATTTTCGGGGTGGTCGCCACGGTCAAAAGCGTTGGCAATAAGACGACCCAGGGAACGTTTGGCGTTGGGTGAACGGCTCAATAAAAACAACTTGTTGGTGTTGTGAAATTGCATCAACTTGTCCGCAGTCCATCCACTGCGGTCTTCGTCGAGCCACAACGAAAGGAATTCGACCCTTGCGAGGAAGTGTTCGGCCTGTACAGGATCGCTAAGTCGGCTTTCGTCGATGACAGGGATGTGTGGGTTGAGGGTGGTGAACACCATGGCGAAAATCCCCATGGCCTGTTCTTTTGATTGAGGTTGCACATCGTTGTGGACTTCCACACGCCCAAGTCCACAACTCGGGGAATCGTTCTTGAAAATAAAACCACTAATTCCGGATTCGGCCAACGCATCGGATTGCAGTTGAGCGTATTCGACCATTTGCTGAGTGAAGTTTTCGTCTGTCTCAGAATTGAGGAGGTTGA
>DUKM01000081.1 GCA_013329255.1 Candidatus Poseidoniaceae archaeon
TTTGTTCCTGCAGAAGAAAAACCAGATGTCGCCAGCGAAACCGTCGACACCACGCAAGCCCAGGTTGAAGCCGTTGAAGTCATAGAGATGCCCGAGGAGGAAGACGCTTCACCGTCTGGTCGATTGGCATCGATGCGGGACGAACTCACAAGCGATGGGCCATCGCCCGAAGGGCGACAAGATCGATTGCGTAAATTCTTCGGAAACGAGTGAAGCCATCCAACGCAAGCCCTTATGATGGACTGGTGGAAGGCGCAGGTATGGACCTCGATGGCTTGGACGGAGCAACAAGTCCCTTCATCACTCTCGATGCGTGCGATGGCGACTTAGTGGGGTTCTTATTCCCCGCACTTGAAGCCAGTTACGCCGGTGATTCAAAGCCGTGGGCTGACGTTTTGAAGGCACATCCACGGGTTGAGAAAAGGTTGCTCGAACAAGGCATTGAACATCCGACAGACCGTTCAAGCATCGCTTGGGACGACCCCACGCTTCTGTTCACATCCACCGTGGCTTTGACATCTGAAGGAAGAGCGGTCCCGCTTGGTGACGGAAAAGCAAGAGAACGAATTGGCAGATTCCCACACGGCGACGGCTCACCTATCTCCTACATGATTGAGTTCATGAGACCAAATAACAGAGGTGCGGCCATCACCCAACGAATGGGCCTAGAAGAAATCTTAGCCCTCTTAGGCCAACTCAACAGTGGTTTGAGCGACCAACACGTAGGCCACCACCGATACAATGAGGGAAAGGCAGGTCTGGATATACGAGGCTACTTGACAGCGGACCAAGTTGCATCCCTACGCCTTGGTTTGGCTGGTCGTGGATGGAGCGTTACAGCAGATGAGCCAATTGATGGCGGAATGCGAGACGCAAGCAAGAACTTGATCGCAGTGCTTCGAGCGGCTGAGCGGAGAAACTTAGGCGTCCTTCTACGCTCTCATTCATAATCAGAACTTCATCGAAGTGAGTCGCTCGTACATGGATGCATACAAAGCGGCTGTTGAATCAATCACCGATTGAGGAAGAGCGGGGATTGCAGGGTCTTCTGCGCCACTGTCACGTGCTGCCTTGAGGTTGACTTGATGGCCGGTCTCAATGTAGTGAGTGCGGACAGATTCTTTCGAGAGTTCGATGCATTCGCCGTTGGCGTATGCTTCAGCGTCCCACCATCTGTCCTCATCCAATGTCCCAAAGGTGTCGACGAGGACAATTTTGCGACCAGGACCAAGTGCGAATTCCTTCTTCCCATCGACGTGAATGAGACCGTTCTTGGCAGCTTCTCGCTCAATCAGGGCGTCGACACGGAGGACTGCATCAAAAATCGCATTGAGTTCTTCTTCTGTGATGTTGGAGATTTCAAGTGCTTCTTCGTTGGTAATGTTGCGGTCGTATGCTTCGAATTTTGTTGTGACTTCGAGGAAAGGCTTGGCAAGTTGTGCCCCATATTCACAATCTTCGGCAACGCCGAGTTGTTCAGCGGTCAATTCACCCCGTTGGAACCTGCGCCATGCTGATCCAGACAGGTAATGACGACAGATGATTTCCAATGGCACAAAGACCCACTCCATGTCCCGAGGGATCATTCCTGGTTCTTTGATGACTTCCACTTTGCGCACAAGGCAGCGATCTGCACCATTCACTTCGACAAGATGAGTGCCGCAGATGCCTTCTTGTTCGATGAGCTTGAACCAATGGGCAGTGGTTCGGTTGAGGGATTCCCCCTTACGAGGGATGAGGGATGGAATAATTTGGTCAAACACCGAAATCTGATTGGTAAATCGGAATTCGAGGATGTCAGGGTCGTCGGTCGACCACACTTGCTTCACTTTGCCTTGATAGAGCATCTCTGCCATGTCCCATGACCGTCAAGATAGGTCTTTGAACATTTCAGTCAAAGCGTGTGGCTCAAATGAGGCCAAGAGCGTCTTCCATACGGTTCAATTCTGGCCCCGTGGTCTCTGAGCCAGCGATAACGCCGTTGTTGGAGGCACATGAGCCTGCACCTACGTAAGGGGAGCCAAAAGCAACTGTACCGACCATAGGTGGGACGCCAAGCACATCTTCGATGAGAAGCACTTCTTCTGGAGTTACGTCTGGATGGAGCAGGACTCCTTGATCGTTGGTAACACCGAGGCTTCCAACAACATCTGAACCTCCAACCGTAGTTGCAACGACTTGAACCCCCATGACTTCCGCCATGATCTCTAAACCAGCGGTAGGAATGCTTGGCGATGCGATGATGCCCCGTTCGTTGACCAAGAGGAGGTTACCAGCGGTGTTGACACCGCCTTCCATGACTACGACGTCACCGAACGCAGTGAGTGCGTCAATGTCGCTTTCAGTAGCGATGTCAGCCACGGCCATACCACGGCTGTTGCCAGCAATCAAGGCGCCGATCAAATTCGATCCACCCACTGAAATGGGATGCATTTCAAGTTCCAAGCAGTACTCTATTTTTTCGAGCACGTGCACCGGAAGTTCTGCTGGATGGAGGACAACATTTCCTACTGTTGCAAGGTGAATGCCAACCTGGTCGCTACCAAATATGTCTGCGGTATCGATTGGCATGATGATGTCCTCTTTTGGGGTGCTGTCGGGTATGTTTTATCAGTCTATTGAACGCAAAAAAGGCCGGCACTCCAGACGGAGTGACCGGCCAAGCGCCCACCGAAGTGAGATTTGAGGATGACCCGAAGGTGAAAGAAGAGGGGCACAGTGACTTCCTTTCCCGTGGACTCTCGTACCACAGTAATGGGAGAGACGCAGGCAGGCTTGACTTCTGGGTTCGGAATGAGACCAGGTAAACACTACCGCTGTGACCGTGCACCCATCTTCCTTCGAATCGGATCTGAGTGCGACGATATACGTCGCAATGAAATATGAATTGGCATGAACTATTAGACGAAGGGCACTCATGGTGCGGATACATACGAAAAAAGATGCTCGAACGTTAGTGATGCTGGACTGAATACGTCGCCGAAGCTTCATACTTACATCCGCATTCTATTAATCTCGTCTTTTACGAGTGTTCTGAGGTGTCTCGTCTTTGGGGTGGCTTCGAGCTTAGATGC
>DUKM01000017.1:0-8627 GCA_013329255.1 Candidatus Poseidoniaceae archaeon
AATTCAGCCGCTAATTCCAGCAGAATTCGAGCCGCTTCACCTTTTCCAGAACCGTCGCCACCCTCGACGCTGATCAGGTACATTCACTCACCGCCGACGTCGGCAAATTGTTGTCTAGAAATCATCAACATCACCATTCCAGCGAGGATTAAAGCGGGGCCGAAAATGATGAGGCCGCGACTGAACAAGGCAAAACCAGCAAGGTATTGGGTTCGCCTGTAGTGCTTGGCCCTGCGCGCTTCAACAGCGGCTTGCACGCCAATCAGCCCGGTGAGTACTGTCAAAACACCGACGGCGGTGGACAATGCCACGGCATCCTCTGCATTCCATCCATCCTTTGGGACAATTTCGTTTTCTACGACGGTGCCGTTTCCTGGTTGCATGGTTACGGTTCGAATCTGCGCTCCATCAGGGATGAAAATTCGCTCTACGGTGGTGTAGCCATCGAGCGTGAAGGTCAACTGAAGTTCGGTGATGTCGATTGATTTGAACCAAAAATATCCGTTTTCGTCGGTTGTTGTTATGCCAATCACTTCTTGCGTATCCCTGCTCATCAATTCTACTTCGATGTTCTCTAAAGCGGTGCCTTCAGGTTCCAAAGCCACACCTGAAACATCGACGTTTTCATCGTTTCCAATGACGTTGAAGCTTGTGATTAAGTCGTCAGGATTGCCTTGGAGGATAAGGCCACCTGAGGCCATCCCGAGGATGCTGCCAACAAGGATGAGTGAAGCGGCAAGGGTTCGCAATTGGGATGCGTTGGACCGCTCCATGGAAGCCATGTGTTCGTTGAAGTCCTCATTTGCTTCTTGAATCGCAGCGTTAAGATCTGACTCATCGACGACGAGTTCCTCTGCCGCCACGGCTTGCCGCTCGATTTTAGCTTCTCTTGAGGCCTCAATTTGAGCCTGAACGCGGGCTTTTAGGGCTTTTCGGCGGGATTCGATATCGGCATCATTTGTCACCATCACCACCCCGCTTGTTTGAAACGGGTGTGTGCGCGGATAATACGCCTTTCCCTTCTTGTCCGCGTCCTCTCGTTACGGCTTGAGGTCGACCGCTCTGTTTAGAATTGAAACGAAAACCAAGGCTGCAAGCAAACTCAATAGGGCAGCAGACCCCATCCATACATACGTTTCGAGCGTTTTCTCTTCGTTTTCAATCCCATCAGAGGGCATGTCTTCTGCCGCTGGAGGTTCTTGGGGTGTGACGTCAAACGACCAGGCGTGAGTGCGCAGGCCCAGCTCAATCAACCTCCCAACATCCCTCAATGACTCAGCGCTCACTTTGTCTGGCGTGTCTTCATGCGTGTGCCAATAGCCACCAAATGGTTCAGCGCCGGGCCCGAACCGAATGTCGATGAGGTCAATCGCTGGAATGCCTCTGTTGAGGGCGGGGACATGGTCATCGATGACGCCTGTGCTGATGCTGAGGTTAACGACATCCCTTCCGAATTCTCCTGAACAATTCTGCTCAGTTTCAATTAACCCGAGCGCCGATGCAAGCGGTGAGATGGTGGTCCACAGTGGTACATCGCCAGGATACACATGGGTAAGGTGGAGATCGGCATCGCCAACCATGTCGGCGACAATGTATGCAGTGGTCCGATTGACTTGTTCTTCTGTCTGAAGTGAAACCCAATGCTTGGCGCCGTACAATGAGGAGTTGCTTTGGTCCTCTGCATCTGTGAAGAGCATTTCCACTTCATAATCGAGGTTCATTTCAGGAATGATTCTTCCAAGTTCCAAGAGGACTGCAACCCCGCTCGCTGCATCGTTTGCCCCAGGTATGGGTTCGGAGGTTCTGTTTGCATCAGGGTCGCGTTCAGCCACATCGCGTGAATCATAATGGGCTACAATCACGACCCGGGGGGTCGTCTCGTTCATTGCCTGAGGGAAAAGGGTGGCAACCACATTGGTAAACGTCATGTTGTTGGTCGTACCTGTTTGGTTTGAGACAGACCATTCTGGTAGGTATTGGTGGATCAGCGACCGAAGTGCAGCGCTTCCGCTTGAGCCAGTGGTTCTTGGCCCAAGTTCGACTTGTTCTGTGACCGAAGCGTTGGCATTCGTCCCGTTGAATTTTAAGTCATCAATGAAGTCACAAGGCTCAACATTTTGGTAAGGTTCGGCGACAGGTTGGGCTAGGGCTCCTGTGGGGGTTGAAAGGAGTAATAAAAGGGCCGATAGAAGGGCCATTGCAGCGTGTTTTAATCGCCTGGAACCCGGCTCGCCTCGCATGAGCATATGTGAAGCCTCATAGACCCAGTCTTAAATACCTCATTTCAAGTCGTGCAGTTGTTAAGCAGTAATGCGAATACCTGAGGTGTCATCAATGTCGGAACCGCGCTCCAACTCCGCCTTCTTCCTTGTTGCCATTTTGTTCATGGCTGCATTTGTTCCAGTTTTGGCGCCTGCAGCCGCTGAGTCTAACGAATCAGCCGAACCTTTGCCCTATGATGCAGGAGGAGTAATCATCGGCGATCTTTCCGATTTCGATCCGGCTGAAGGCCGGGCCTACCTCATGATGGAGGAAGAAATCCCAGTCGTTTCTGCGTTTTCTTTCCTCAAGAAGGCCTGGATCGATGAGGGCCGGCCTGGTGTTGAAGACATGGTGATTGAACCCCAAACCTCGGCCCGTGCCGCTGGTCGAGCGTGCAACCCTCACGTTGTCAACGATCAGTTAACCGTGCCCACATCAGGTGGTTCGATCGGTGTTTATGTGGCAAAGACCACCAACACAGTTGCATTCTTAGTGCAAACTGGACGGACTCTTTCCTCAACGGCACTGAACAACCTCGCTTCGTCTTGGGACAGTACAATTTACCCGACCATGACTACCTACTACGGCAAGGATTACGCTGACGGGAGGGGTCTCGCGCCACCAGATGTTGACAACAACTGTCAAGTTCAAATCGTCATTTACGATATTGACGGTGCTTACAACATCGGTGGCTACTTCTCACCATCCTTGGCCAACGCAAGGGAAGCCGTGTACGTGGATTACGCTGATGTGACCCTCTCTTGGGGCAAATCTATTCTCGCCCACGAAATGGAACATTTGCTCCACAATGCCCAAGATCCATACGAAAATCTGTGGGTCGATGAAGGCAACGCCGACGTGGCGATTTACCTCTGCTTTGGTGCTGACTCAACGCTCGTTTCTCACTTGAATCAATGGACTGCTTCCTCTGACCTCTCCGTTCGATGGTGGAATCAACGATTTGCCGACTATGGCGCTGGTTTCATGTTCACAATGTACCTCGCCGATCATCTTGGCGGCGGCCCTGCTGTGCGTCAACTCGTTCAAGATTCAGCGACTGGCGGACTTGGCGTAGAAAACTTGGCCCTCTCACCAGTGAGCGGTCAAAGCGGTATGCTCGGCCGGACCATGGGCGAAATATTCGCTAATTTTTCAATCGCTGCCGTCTTGGATTCAACCCAAGGCATCTACGGCTTTTCAAACCTTGACCTCACACCTACATGTTCGGCTGGTTCCTTCTGTCGTGTGCAACCTGCTGACACCAACAGTGATTGGAGTGGTCCATGGTCTTCCACCGGTCACTCCGTCGAAGGCTGGGGCATTCGTGCGTTCAAATTCACCCCCGGCTCGGCATCCCCTGCACCGCTAACCATGCGCCTTACTGCTGACGTGAGTCAGTTTGACGGGGTTGTGGTCAGTCAAGCCACTGCAGACGGACTTTGGTCGGTGACTGACCTTGATTTCCAAAACAACGTCGCTACTGCATTGATTCCTGGTTTTGGAAACTTAACCAACGAAGTTTGGGCCATCACATGGTATGCAAGCACCGTGGCAGACTGCGATTACACATCATGTGGCTCATCTTACCCTCAAGGCACCGTTGACATCGAAGCAGCCCGAATCACATCGCCTGCAAGCCTCACGCTCAACACCACAACCCTCAGCGACCGCGATGGAGACGGGTCTCCTGATACGGCTCAAGTCGATTTTGAAGTGTTTTCAAACGCTTTCTTCGAAGACCTTGACGTCACCATGACCGTCTTGGACGCATCAGGCATCACAGTCGATCAACTCACCAAGCGAGTTTCTGCTGGTGGCGGTACTGCGACAGAAGAATCAGTTTGGTTCACGGCCCCTCTCAACGGCCAGTACACATTCCGGTTTGACATGGTGGACATGATTGGCACGGCCGTCGACACCCTCACGACTTCCCCTCAAGTGCTCACGAACATGAAGCCGACCGCAAATGGAACCCTTGATCCAAACGCATCCCAAACTTGGGAAAACGTGCAATTCACTGGGGATGGGTTCGACGCATGGGGCCTTTCCCTCGACAACAATTCTCTGCCTTACCTCGACGCTCCTACTGCTTATGCGTGGAACTTCGGCGACAACTCCACTTCCGGGCTCAAGTCTCCACTTCGCGCTTATGAGTCAACTGGAGTTTACAACGTGACGCTCCGAGTGATGGATCAGGGCAACACATGGTCGGAAACATCAGTGATGCAAATCAACGTCAGCGACACTTCACCTCCGATTCCGATCATTACAGTCAACAACGTTGTGATTGAGAACGAGATTAACATCTTGACCAACCAACTCATCTTGTTTTCGGCAGCTCGCACGATCGACAACGTTCCTTCTGATCAACTTGAATTTTCATGGGATTGGGGCGATGGAAACCTCGACTCCGGTTTTGGTGAATACGAATTCGCTCACGAATGGGGCGATATATCGGGCACTATGGTGAGTTACAACCTCACGCTGACCGTATCGGATGGTGTCAACACTGGCATCAAGGAGATTACGGTCATCGTTAACAACCGAATACCATTCCAAATTTTCTCGGACAACCTATCGACATACACCTACACTGCGCTCGTCATGCCAGATGTCTTTGCTGATGACGATGGAACGCTTGTTGCCTATGCGTGGAGTTTCCCAGACGGCGTCAATCTTGACGGCGGGTTAAGCGACAGAAACGACGACTTCACTCAAACCTCTTCCAACAGCGCCAATCCAATGCCTGCATGGGATACACCGGGGCTCAAATCAGTGGATTTGTCAGTCATCGATGACGATGGCAGTGAAGTGACTACGACGTTGAGCGTGATGGTCCACAACCAACTCCCAGTTGGCGATTTCATCGTGCGCACGACGGCGACAACAGGGTCATCAACCATCGATTTCAGAGTCGAAGACGGCCAAGTCGACACGCCATACACCTTCGATGGAAGGGACTCATTCGATCCAGACGGCACCGTGGGTGATTCCTCAGATTTGACTTTTAATTGGTCCTTTTCAGACGGAACCTTTGGCGACCGGCCTCAAGTCACTCACTCGTTCACCGAACCAGGCACCCATAGCGTCACCCTCATCGTTTTCGATGAGGCAGGCGAAGCCAGCAGCCCTCGAATCATGACCATTGAGATGGCCAACCCCTTGCCGATCATATCTGTGCGAATCCTCGACGCTTGGATGAACGGCGAACTCGTAACGGACACCACGACCTTCGAAGAAGGCACGATGCCGGACATGTGGTCGCGCACCTTCAATGAAAACGGAGATACCTATGCAGCGCCTCATATTCTGCTCTACTTTGATTCTGATGGCACCCGAGATGGTGACAGAATGTTTGAAGGAAAGTACATTCCGTTTGCTGCGGAATCTCCAGATTGGAACGGCCTTGTGCAGTATTCATGGGACTTTGGTGACGGAACGCCAATTGAGAACGCAGCATCCCCCTGGCACGCTTACACGTTGCCGGGCGAGTACACGGTTTCGCTGACTGTTCGCGACGCATTCGGCACCGGTGATGTGAGCCGTGCTTCATTCACTGTCATTGTTGACCACCCTCCAGTTATTCACAATTTGTTCATTCCAGACGATTTGTTTTCAGGCGATTCCAACGCCTTTGGGGCTAATATTTCAGACTTGGAGGTGGATTTGGGAGTTGCACTTTACCGCGACACAAACGTCAACGACGGATCAATTTCAGATCGGGATGAATCTCTGAATCCAGATCTTATCGTTCGATGGGATTTGGATGTCGAGGTTGATCAAGACGAAAATGGCGATCCGACAGACGATTGGGTCGAACCTCTCTCTGGTTCAGCGACTCGAGTTTCTGCCACTTATGAGCAACCTGGTGTCTACACCCTGAAATTGGAAGTGTGTGACGGTTTGGGCCTTTGCGCAGTGATGATGCAAGACATCGAAGTCAATTCCCCACCGACCGCTGCTCCTTCGCTTTCAGACTTCAGCGTTGAGGATTGGAAGAGTTGGGCGGGCGAGGCAGGCTCAAACCTGGCGACCTTTGTTGCATTGATTGCCGTGGCTCTGATCCTTGGATGGTTGGTCATGCGAGAGCCATCAGAACTCGAAGACGAAGCCAAACAGGCAGCAGAGTCTTACACGGATGTCGAAATGGTGGAAAGCCAAGGTGGCCTGCTCGGCATGGACCACCACGCACCACCACCTGCACCGGGGATCCTCTCGAAGGATGAACGGAGAAGCGACGACAGCGGGTATGTTCGCCCGTTGCGACGACGCGGTTGACCGCTACTACCTTCTACCTCCATGCTCAGCACACAACAGGTGAGACGATGAGTGTACGTTGGTTTGGTGTCTTTTCGCTGACCCTCATCCTGCTTGCCCCATTGCTTTCGGCGGCTTTTTCCACGCCACTTGTGTTGAATGCGCAAGCTGCGGATCCGTGTCAAGGCGATACACAAGCCATTGAATGGAACACAACGATGCAACGCATGTCGGAAGTACCGCATTACTCTACGGGGAATTATGGGTATTATCAAGATGATATGTATTACGGTAACTACGAGACGGAAGAACAACCAGTCAATTCCAGTGAAGGGCCAGAGGAACCATGGATGTACCAACAAAACAAATGGAATCTGCCTATGCTCGAACCCTTGGACACAAGCCATTACACAACCATGCTCATTGGGAACGACAGCGTGGGAGCGCTTCGATTGAACCTCTCAGCAAATCACCGCACCACAATCTGCGTTACCCTTCAAGACACCGACGGCAACCCAGTTGTCGGCGATGTTTACCTCTTCACCAGCACAGAATACGACACATATGTCACATCATACGAATGCGCCCACACATCCTCATGGTATTGCTATGGTGATGGAGAATTGGAAGACGCCCTCAGTGACATCCCTCCGGAGTGGCGAAGCTGGAATCCTTTGGGGTGGAAATCGTACCGAGACGCCCATGAGTATGAAGGCGTGACATCGGTCAATTTGGCTCTGAACCTTGATCGTCCAGAAGTCTACACGCCCCTTTGGGGTGGGTCGGATTGGCAAGATTTCTACTTGGTCGTTGACACATGGAACAACGTCCATGATGCGGATGCAGATGCACCGGGCGTTACAGTTGCCGCTGATGTGACCTTGGTGACCACTCAACGCTCGTTGGTCTTGCCATCTTACACAGTGGCCTTGGTGTTCATGGCCATGCTGCTTGGTGGTCTTGCAGCCCCATTTATCCTAAATGCGAGGTACATGAAAGCAGGTATGGCTTCAGAAATGCCGGCAAGTGGGCTTGTTCCGTCCCTAGAGCGCCCCGCGGATGTTCCACCTTTCCAGCACCACCAAGCCCCGCTTCCTCCCCCTCCTGTGCCTGTGCCTGCTCATGATTCATCATCATGGGCGCCTGAACCGCCCGCTCAGCCCGTGGCTGCAGTTTTGCCACCAGTTGATTCAACAATGGCTGTGGCGCCGCCCACACCTGTAGTGGTGGAGAAATCTTACGATAACCCGTTTGAGGTTTGAGTGCCTCAGTATTCCAAAAGGTTCCACGCTTCTTTGAGGTCTCGAACGTTGACGAGGCCTTTGTCTGAAAGTCGGAATTCATTGCGCATGGTGGCGTACACCATCGATTGATTGAGAACAGGTGCATGCAATCGTCCCCAATCGCCTCCATTGCCGAGTGCCATTGCAGCGAAATCAATTTTTTCAGTGCTCATGGCGTGTGTTGCTTCTACAATTTGCAAAGCGTCTTGGTGGTCGTTGACCGTGCCGCAGAACTTGATCAAGTCGCCGTTCTCAGCGTTCTCCTTAATCAGGTTCTGAATCTCTTCTGCGCTTGGGGTGCTGTCCGTATCGTGAATGGATGCAACGACCTTGCATGAACCGCTCTTTGCAGCCTTCATGAGTTTTGACCGGATTTTATCCTCAATCGAAATTTCAAGATCCACCCATGTTGCTCCAGAGGCAATGCCTTGTTCGAGCACATCGATTCGCTGTTCTTCATCACCAGAAAAGTGCCCACCTTCGCGCACTGGGCGTGCTGCAAAAATGACGGGCAAGGCGATGCCTTCTTTGAGGGCAGTGATGGACGCGCCAACATCGATATCAGAAAAGTCTCGAACGGGCCATTCGTGAGCGGGAGGCATGGTTTTGGTGACTTCGCCTTCGTCGTTTTCGGTGACGGTTGGCTCGGGGCGGCTGAGGTAAAGTCGGTCGAAGCGAACTTCGATTAAATCGGCGCCTGCAATCCCTGCACGGGCTGCTTCATCGAGCATTTCTTTCACAGTTGTTCCTTCAAGGGACACACAAACCAAGGGGTCAGCCATAACTTTCCGACTTAGGCCCGCTTCTTAACGCTCTCGCATGTCA
>DUKM01000017.1:9048-9168 GCA_013329255.1 Candidatus Poseidoniaceae archaeon
GTAAAAGTGCCAAATGATGTGATTATTGCACTACCTTTATACCCCCTCGTCGCAGGGTAATAATGTAGGGAGAAGTGAGGGCTTAAGAATCGAGGACTGCGCCGCAAATAATGCCGTAAT